>DASYNQ010000369.1:0-7968 GCA_036008425.1 Methylocella sp.
GGATATTTTCCCATGGTAGAACTCGTCCTGCTCTGTGCCGCCGCGATTTCGATCGCAGTGACGGTCTCTCTCCATAACAAGCGCCGCTTCGCTCCCCTGGCCGCTCGGATGCGGAAGCGTTAACCATGATTTCGCCTCGGCCAGCGGCAATTGCCGCGGCGCCGTCGCCGGCCCGAGTGACTGCCGGTGTTCTTGCCTTGCTCATGCGCCGGTGAATAAAGCAGGCGCAGGGCGGACATGGGATATGATCGAGCGACGACGAATATCCGCTTTCTGTCGCTGATCCTACCACCAGCCGGTGTCCACGATGGTATAGGTATAGGTGATGCGGATTGGGCCAACTTTGTGTACCGTTGACCCTATGGAATCGACTTTTCCAAGATCGATGCTGAGCGAGTCATCATTGATCCAGAGAAACTTTGGATATTCGTAATAGAGCCTATCGTGTTCGACCAATGTCGTCGTTTTCTCATCGCCTCTAAGCCGCAAGACGAAGGAGTGATCGGCAACCGTTCCAAAACCTGTACAGGCCCCAATATATTCCTCGACGACATCACCCCGCCCATTGGTGGCGCTTTGGTCTGTTACAGGCCCCTCGTCGCATCCCCACCCGGCTGGCTCCATTGCGATCATGACGAGAAAAGGTACTGCGCGCCAGAATTCCCACACGGTTGCGCCCAGCGCAATGAACAGGGAGGCCAAGAGGGCGATCCAGCCGCGTTTCATTTCGTTTTCCAATAACCCGCGTGGGCATCCTCCCAACCGCTCTTAATCCAGGGCCTGCCCCTGCTCCAGTATTTGTACCAGTTGGATGAATTTCCCATAGCATACTCCTGAGCAATTACATACGTTAGTTCCAAGTTGTAGCCTGCTCCCGCCATATAGACGCCAATGGCGTAATTTGCGGCAGGAACGTACTCGTCAAAGTAGGTGTTCGTCGCTTTGTGCCGCTGGAAATCATAGGTCCCGAATTGTTGGAGGGCGGGGCTCGCAGGGTCAATTTGTTGCATTAACGGCCAATTTGCAATCCGTTCGCCAGCCGCGTAGACCTCCTGGAAATTTGCGCGTGGCGGAGCCATGAGCTTCTTGGTCGGAGACTTTGGATCGTCGATGGTCGTTCCATCCGGCCGCGTGACAACGATGGCATCCTTGGGAAGCTCGGGCACTATGTTGATGACTTTGCCGGAATTCGCTCCTTTTGACCTCAGCGACACTCCCGCCGACCTTCCCCCGGTCAGCGACGATCCCGCGGCATTCCCGTTTGTTCAATCGCCGCTTCCGTAGCCGCTTCCGGCCGGTACGCGGGCCTCGTTAGGATCGTATTTGACGAGACCGGCGGGAAGATCGAACCCGAGCTCCCGCGCAATCTCGCGAGGCGCGACGCCCTCGTCGATCAGCTCCGCCGCCAGCGACAGCCGATAAGCGGCGTCCTCGTCGATGTCCGGCAAGCCCATCTGCGCCAGATGAATCGCGGCAAGACTCTTGTCGCCGCCTTGCCAATGTTTTGCCACGCGGCGCAAGGAGCCGAATACCGCCTGCGAAATCTTCTCTCCGGAGGCGACCGAAAGAAGCGTCCAAATCCGCTCTTGTTCCAACTCGGCTGGAGGGGCTTTGTCGTCCAGTTTCGCCAGCAAGGTTCCGGGCCGAGAACGAGCCCTTGCCCGGACAGGGGTCATCCGGCCGGCAAAGCCGGGCGAAGAATTTTTCCCAAATGTTTGGCGGGAGGCAGAATCAGCGTGCATAAATTCACCTCGTGATTTTCATTAGTTTGATTATGGCAGTTTTATCATTTGTACGAAAGATTGGCCGCTGCATTTAGATTGTACATGTTCTCCTCGTAAAGAAGTAAGATTGCTCGGTGAAGAAGTAAGATTGCTCGTTTTTGCCCTCGCGCGCTGCGCCGGTTCAAAAATCCTTTCCAATCCGTGCCGCAGGCTCGCCAAGGATTTGGGAGAACCTCAATCGAAAGCGCTGGCGTTCTTGCGCCTTGCCTCAATCCGCCTCATGCTCAGAGGGCTTTGTAATCCCACTTGATGTTTCCGGACAGACTCTTAGGCTTTAAGAATGGGCGGGCAATCAAAAAGGACTTGACCGCAATAGCGCGCGAAGAATAAGGCGCCTGCCGCCTCCGTGCTGGACCGCGACCTCGGGAATGTTCATGCCATCCTGCCGATTCGACGTGCTAGGCCTTGGCAACGCCATCGTCGATGTCATCAGCCTGACAGGCGATGATTTCCTTGCCGCCCAGGGACTGCGCAAGGGTACGATGGCTTTGATCGACGAGGCTCGCGCCGAGGCCCTCTACAAGGCCATGGGTCCTGCAACCTTCGTGTCGGGAGGGTCGGCGGCCAACACGATCATTGGCGCGGCGAGTCTAGGTTGCCGCGCGGCCTTCATAGGCAAGCTTAAGGCCGACGAAACCGGCGCGGCTTTCGCGCACGATATCCGTGCGGCCAAAGTCGACTATTCGACCGCTTTCGCAAAGGACGGGCCAGCCAGCGCCCGCTGCCTCGTGCTCGTGACGCCGGATGGCCAGCGCACCATGAACACCTTTTTGGGCGCCAGCCAGAACCTGACCGAAGCGGATGTCGATGAAGACGCCGTCAAGCAATCGGCAATCGTTTATCTCGAAGGCTACCTCTGGGATCCTCCGGCCGCGAAAGCCGCTTTCGTCAAGGCGGCGAAAATCGCGCGGGGAGCCGGGCGGCGGGTTGCTCTAACCCTGTCCGATTCCTTTTGCGTCGATCGTTACCGCGAAGAGTTTCTTGCGTTTATTCGCTCTGGCTCGGTGCAAATCGTTTTCGCCAACGAGAGCGAGCTGCATTCGCTTTATCAAACCGGCGATTTCGACACCGCCGCCGCCCAGCTGCGCGCCGAAAATATTCTCGGTGTCGTCACCCGTTCCGAGCAGGGATCCGTCGTCGTTTCGCGCGACGAGGTTCTCGCCGTGCCCGCGTTCCCAGTCGAGCGGGTTGTCGACACGACGGGAGCAGGCGATCTCTTCGCGGCTGGATTTCTCGCCGGGTTCACCAAAAGCAAGAACCTCGAAACCTGCGCGAGGCTGGGCGCCCTTGCCGCGGCCGAGATCATCCAGCATATCGGCGCGCGGCCGCTCGCGGACCTCGGCCAGCTCGCCGCGCAGAACGGGCTCTCGGTCTCAGCTTGAGCCCGCGTAAGACGCCGCTACCGCGTGTGTCAATTCCTTTATCTCGACGCGGGAGCTAAACCTCGGGAGGAAGCCATGAACCTCATTTCACGCCGCAGCATCTTGTCTATTGCTGCATCCGGGGGCCTCGTGACCGCTTCGGGAGCAAGCACCCAAACTGCGGCGCCGCAGCCGGAGCGACCCGGTCACGGCGGAACCGAGCCGGGTCCTCGCAACCTCGAACGGGATCGGCAGAATCAGGATATGTTGGTTCCCCCTTCCACGGATCACGGCACGCTGCCGAACTTGCGCTTTTCATTTTCCGACGCTCACATGCGGCTTGAGACGGGCGGCTGGAGCCGGCAAGTGACCGCGCGCGAACTTGGCGTTTCCAAGGATATCGCTGGCGTGAACATGCGCCTGAATGTTGGCGGCGTGCGTGAACTGCATTGGCACAAGGCTGCCGAGTGGGCTTATATGCTGTATGGGACCGCGCGCATTACTGCGGTTGACGCGCAAGGGCAAAACTTCATCGATGACGTGGGTGTCGGCGATCTGTGGTATTTTCCAGCTGGGATTCCGCATTCGATCCAGGGGCTCAATCCAGACGGATGCGAAATTCTTCTCGTATTCAACGATGGCGACTTCGACGAAGACGACACTTTTCTCATCACGGATTGGTTCAAGCACACCCCGAGCGAGGTGCTGGCCAAGAATTTTGGGGTTTCGGCCTCGTTCTTCGGACACACGCCTGACCCCAGTGAACGATACATCTTCTCAGCCCCTGTGCCGGGACCATTGCACCCCAGCAATGGTGCAGGCGCAACCGCTGTGCCTCGGGGCTTTAGCCATAGAATGATGGCGCAGCAGCCGGTCAAGACCAAGAGCGGAACAGTACGGATCACCGACTCCAGCGTGTTTCCCGTTGCCACCACGATTGCCGCGGGGCTGATCGAAGTTGATCCGGGCGGGATGCGAGAACTGCATTGGCATCCCAACACCAATGAATGGCAGTATTATATCGAGGGTCAGGCCCGCATGGGCGTGTTCGGCGCATCTAGTCAGGCGCGCACGTTCGATTTCCAAGCCGGCGATGTCGGCTATGTGCCGTTCGCCACCGGGCACTATATCGAGAACACCGGCACCACGCCGATGCGCTATCTGGAGGTGTTCAAAAGCAGCACCTACGCCGATGTGTCGCTCCACCAGTGGATCGCATTGACGCCCCCCGAACTTGTGGAGGCTCATTTGCAACTCGGTCCCGAGGTGATGGAGGCACTGCGCAAAGGCAAGACGCCAGTCGTTCCGCCCTAGCGCCTTTCCGAAGCAAAATTGGCGTCTACCCCTCATCTCCGTCAAAAAAACTTAAAGGCAGCAACCTCGTGATGGAACCATCACGCCCGGCCGGCGTCTATCGGGAAAGGGGGCGCCTCCGATCGCATATCTGATCGAATGGCGAAAGAGGCACGCTGGTGCCGGAAAATAACAGCGCGAGGGAAGCCACGCATGACTTCGGATTCCGCCACACCCACCGGCCCGGACTTGCGGCAAGGAATAGGGCTCGGCGATCTTCCGGACGGCGGCATGCTGGCCGGCCATGCCGGCGGCGAGGCTGTACTGCTCGTCCGGCGCGGCGAAGACGTTTTTGCCGTCGGCGCCGTATGCACCCATTATGGCGGCCCGCTCGCGGAGGGGTTAGTGGTTGGCGAGACGGTTCGCTGCCCCTGGCACCATGCTTGTTTCAGCCTGCGCACCGGTGCGGCGCTTCGTGCTCCCGCGCTCAACCCGGTGTCCTGCTTCCGCGTCGAACGGCGGGGCGGGGCCGTGTATGTTCAAGAAAAGCTGGAAAAGGCGGCGCCGCGTGCGCTGACCTCGCCCACTTTGCCTGGATCCGTCGTCATTGTGGGCGGCGGCGCGGCTGCCAACGCCGCCGCCGAAACGCTCCGCAACGAGGGCTATCGTGGCGGCATAACCATGTTGAGCGCCGATGACAGCGCTCCCTACGATCGCCCGAATCTGTCGAAGGGTTTTCTCGCGGGCTCGGCGGAAGAAGATTGGATCCCGTTACGGTCACTGGACTTCTACAGAGAACATGCCATCGATCTTAAGCTTCGCGCCTGCGTCGCCGGAGTCGACCCAACGAGCCGAACGCTGCGGCTCGTCGATGGCAGCGAGTTGGCCTTTGATGCGCTTCTCCTCGCCACCGGCGCCGAACCGGTGCGCCTAAACCTCCCTGGCGGCGATCTTGCGCATGTGCATTATTTGCGCACGCTGGCCGACAGCCGCGCTCTTATCGCCAAAACTGAGGCTTCGCGTCGGGCCGTTGTGATCGGCGCGAGCTTTATCGGTCTCGAGGTGGCGGCGTCGCTTCGCGCGCGAACTATCGACGTCGCTGTCGTGGCTCCCGAGACGATCCCGATGGAACGGATTTTGGGAGCGGATGCCGGAAATTTCCTCCGCCAGCTTCACGAGGAGCATGGGGTAAGATTCCATCTCGGCACCACTGCCGCATCGATCACAGCGCGAGGAGTCACGTTGGAAAATGGCGAAAACCTCGAAGCCGATCTTGTTGTCATCGGCGTCGGCGTGCGGCCGTCAGCGTCGTTGGCGGAACACGCAGGACTTTCCATCGACCGCGGCGTTGTGGTGAACGAATATCTTGAGACGAGTGCCCCCGGTATTTTCGCCGCCGGCGACATCGCACGCTGGCCGGACCGGCTCACTGGCGAATCGATTCGAGTCGAGCATTTTATCGTCGCCGAGAGGCAAGGCCAGACGGCCGCGCGCAATATCCTCGGGGCGCGTGAACGATTCGACGCCGTCCCCTTCTTCTGGACCGAACAATACGATCTGCAGATTTCCTACGTCGGGCATGCCGAACGATGGGACAAGGCGGAAATCGAGGGCAGTCTCGACGCGCGCGACTGCGCGATAAGCTATCGCCGCGGCGGCAAGAAATTGGCGGTCGCAACAATCGGACGGGATCTTGCCGGCCTTGAAGCCGAGGCGGCGTTCGAACGCGCCATCGCTTCCGGATAGAAATAAGCGGTGTGGGACGGCCGCCGGCCTTGGCCCATGCTTTACCCCAGGGCGAGCGCAAGTCAGCTGCTGACAGAAACTAATCTCGCCTATTGCTAAGATTGGCAAGAAATCATCCGGCGTTTCAGAATTAGAGGATCAAAGCGCTATTGGGACCCGCTTGTAGTCGGCGACAATCCACATCTTTCCGATGAATATGATGATTTCGTTCCGGGCATCCTTCACCTACTCGATGCTCGTACAGCGGAGCAATTGGGACAGCATCTCGCGTCAATCGATTCTGAGTTGGGCGGTGAGCCCTCTTGGCCGGAGATTGAGCGGACGGTTCGGGAGCTCCTCGCCGTTGGCACCGAAAGTTAATTCTGGGGGGCCGCCGCACCGCGGCGTCTCCGGCCTTGGCTCGACGGGCGCGCCTCACGGCCGATGGTTTTTCTGCATTAGCCGCGCCGGGAGCTTGCACATGGAAGCCCATTGCCTTATATAGGTTTTCGTTCATGCGTCTCATGACGGTTGTTTAATAGGAACGATCGCTCTATTGAGAGTGGGCCCCTCGGGACCCGCTCTTTTTTATTGGCTGTTGGGCTCCTTCGAGGGGGAAGCGTGGTTCCTTGATAGTTTGATGCCGGAGCGAACCGGCGATGGACCGGCACAGTTTGGATCGCGGCAGCAATGGCGTGGAGACGGAGGCGCAAGGCGTCCTCGATGAACCTCGCTTGATCGAGGAAACCGGGGTTGCCGCGCGTGTAGCGCACGTTGCGCAACCGGTTTTGACCGGTCTCGGATATCGGCTGGTCCGGGTCAAGCTTTCGGCGCAAGCGGGGATGACGGTGCAGATCATGGCGGAACGTCCCGACGGGTCGATGAATCTCAATGATTGCGAAATCGTGAGCGCGGCTCTCTCGCCTGTCCTTGATGTCGAGGAGCCGGTAAAAGGGGCCTATCGCCTCGAAATTTCCTCGCCTGGGATCGATCGTCCGCTCGTTCGCGTCTCGGATTTTCGGCGCGCTTTTGCGCGGGAAGCACGGATCGAGATGACGACTGGCATTGGCGGGCGCAGGCGCTTCCGCGGCTTTGTTGGCGAGGTCGAAGGCGAAGGCCGAAATGCCGTACTGACGCTCGATCGCAGCGATGCAAAGCCAGGCGAAGCCATCAAAGCCGTGCTTTTGCTCGGCGACGTCGCCGAGGCAAGGCTGATATTGAGCGAGGCGCTTATCCGCCAATCCCTGCGGGTCGCGAAAGCATCGCAGGGCCAAGATGCCAGTATGGAAGATGGGGCCCGGAAAGTGCCGCCGGGCGAGGGTGCCGAGCCGAGGCGCGGACCTGGCCGCGGCGTGCGGTCAAACTTCGAGCAAGCCAAACCAAACCAAGCCAAAGTGTCGCCGCCGCGCGGGTCCGGCGCGGCCTCGCCCGAAACAGGAGACAAAGATGGCAGTCAGCGCCAATAGGCTCGAACTCTTGCAGATCGCCGATGCCGTCGCGCGGGAAAAATCGATTGATCGGCAAATCGTTCTCGCCTCGATGGAGGACGCCATTCAGAAAGCCGCGCGGTCCCGCTACGGTCAAGAGACCGAGGTTCGCGCCGAAATCAATCCAAAGACCGGAGAGATCCGGTTTTCCCGTCTGCTCCTCGTCGTCGATCAGATCGAGAACGACGCGACGCAAATCACGGTCAACGAGGCGCGCAAGAAAAACCCCGCGGCGCAGGCTGGCGATTGGATCGCGGAAACCTTGCCGCCTTTCGATTTCGGGCGGATCGCCGCGCAATCGGCCAAGCAGGTGATCGT
>DASYNQ010000370.1:0-8380 GCA_036008425.1 Methylocella sp.
GCGAGGGTTCCAAATGAGCCCGCTAGCCCGCGCGACAGATCATAGCCGGTGACGTTTTTCACCACCCGGCCGCCAGCCTTAAAGGCCTCGCCGCGGCCGGACACCGCCTTGACGCCCAAGACAAAATCCCGCGCCGCGCCCGCCTTGATCCGGCGCGGACCGGAGAGATTGGCCATGAGTGCGCCGCCGATCGTTCCGCTCCCGGTGCCATAAAGCGCCGCGAAGGACATCGGCTCGAAGGCAAGCTCTTGCGCGTTTTTGGCGAGCATTGTCTCGATGGTCTCGATGGGTGTTCCGGCAAGCGCAGAGAAAACGAGTTCGCCGGACTCATAGAAGGTGACGCCGTCGAGGCGGGAGAGATCGAGGCGGCCCGCGTTTTTCACCGGCCTGCCGAGCGCCGCCTTCGATCCAAGACCGGTGATCGAGAGTGGCGTGCGCTTTGCCGCTGCCTCGGTGACACATTCCGCCACCTCGGCCGGTCCGGCCGGGAGAAATGAGGACATTTTTACTCGTGCGCCTTAACCGAAGCGAGGAGTCTATACGTTTTGCGTATCCGATCGTACCAAAAAATCGTTTTGGTACGATTGACGGTTTGCGAGGGCGACGCAGACCTTTCGCCGGAGCGGGATTCCAAGAACGTGATGCCGCTACAATTTGCCTTTCGCCCCGAGGATTTTTTCCCGCAGGCGCTCGGCCGTGCCGATGTCGTAAGTTGCGTTCGCCTTGCGATATTCCTGCAAGGCGCCATTGACGGCTTCAAGCGCGGCGTCGAGGTGGCGCGGCTGGGGGTCCTTGTTGAAAAAAGCGACGTGGACGAGGGCGAGGTTTTCTTGTGTACGTGCCCATCGGAGCGGCAAGTGTGTGCGCGTAAATTCCTGCAAGGCTTGGCGGAAAGCTGTGATCGCTTCTTCGAGCCTCACCGTCCCGCTCTCCAATGCGTCGAGCGCTCCGAGCGCAGTGCCGAGATTGTTCTGGGTCTCGGCCCATTCGATCGGTACGCGTTCGCGGGTCCCTTCCTGCAAGGCTTCGCCATAAGCCTCGACAGCCTCTTCAAGCTTTGCCGGGTCGCTCCTCCGCTCGCCGAGGTTTCTAAGTGCATTGCCGCGGCACGCGCGCGCGGGTAAATTCCTGCAAGGCTTCGTGAAAGACTATAACGGCCCCTTCGATCCGCGCCGTCCCGTTCTCCCGCTCGCCGAGCCTCAAGAGCGCAGTGCCGAGATTGTTCTGGGTCTCGGCCCATTGGAGCGGCGCGCGCTCGCGGGTCCTTTCCTGCAAGGCTTCGCCATAAGCCTCGACAGCCCCTTCGAGCTTTGCCGGGTCGCTCTTCCGCTCGCCGAGTCGCAAGAGCGCAGTGTCGAGATTATTCTGGGTCGTGGCCCATTGGAGCGGCGCGCGCTCGCGCGTCCGTTCCTTCAGCGCCTCGCGATAGGCCAAAACTGCCTCATCAAACTGCACCGTCCCGCTCTCCCTCTCACCCAGCCTTTGGAGCGCGTTCCCCAGATTATTCTGGGTCGTGGCCCAATCGAGCGGCACACGCGCGCGGCCCAATCCCTCCAAAACCTTGCGATAAAGCTCGATGCTTTCGACAAGCGGTTCGTTTTTCCCCGATTGGTCGCCATATACCGCAAGTGCAACAGCGAGGCTGAACCGCATTTCGGCCAGGGTTTCTGGATTCCAGACGCCTTCGCGACTCTGAACCAGCGCGCGGACCTGCGCGATCAGGGGCGCGAGCTTATCGGCGACGTAATGGCCGGGCTTATCGACGGTGAGCGCGGCGATCCGGGGTTGGGTGAGCAAGCCCAAAATCTGCTTCAAGTCGCTCCAGAACTCTATGGGCAGCTCAAGTGTTTCGGTTTGAAACTGATACCTTCCGGTGGATTTGGCACCGGGAACGTCCCGCGCCGGCGTCCAATAGAGCCGCATCGCGCTTTTGCCGCTCAAGCTTATGACGCTGCCCCAGATCAAAACATCGGCGCCGATTTGCCGAAGCAGGCGGCGTGCTTCCTCCTCGGCTTTTTTCTTCTTTGACTGTTCGGTGCCCGACGCCGGCCATTCCATCGCGCGATCGACAGTTAGCGTTTCCACCCCGTCGAAGTGCTTGAGTTCGTCGAGCAACAGCTTCTCTTGCTTCTGGCCATCGTCGTCCTGGAGATGCGCGACCGCTATGGTGAGGACCCCGGCTGGGGCCTTGTCGATTGCTCCGCGTTTGAAGCGCTCAATGGCCGGCTTGATCCATGGGCGCTTTACGATTTCTTCCCATTTCCACCAGACGAGGAGAGCGGCGGCAAAGAGAATGAACAGGATCGCGCCGCGCGCACCTATGAGCTGCTGCAATTGGTGGTAAGCCTCGGGCCAGCCCGACGGCCCTACAATCAGATTTTCAAAAGGGCTCTTCGCCGGTTCGGCCATTCCTCCCCCCAGAGCAGCACCTGCCGATAGCCCGGTGCTGTAACCGTCATGGCATCTGACGTTTTTGTATCACCCTTTTGCCTGGGCGATGAGGTTCACGCCATCGACTCCCCTCCACGCCGGACGAAGCACCGTTGGGCGGCGCCCCCCTCAAACATAAAGCCTACCGCCTTTCTCCAAAAACTCGGCGCTCTTTTCCGCCATCCCTTTGTCGCGCTCGGCCATCGCCAAAACTTCCTCCCGCAAATCCTGCGTGATCTTCATCGAGCAAAATTGCGGCCCGCACATCGAGCAAAAATGCGCGGTTTTATGCGCCTCTTTCGGCAGCGTCTCGTCGTGAAACAGCCGTGCCGTGTCGGGGTCAAGGCTCAAGTTGAACTGATCCTGCCAGCGGAAATCGAAACGCGCGCGGGACACGGCGTCGTCGCGGATTTGCGCCGCCGGGTGCCCCTTGGCGAGATCGCCGGCGTGCGCGGCGATGCGATACGTGATCACTCCCACCTTTACGTCGTCGCGATCCGGCAGGCCAAGATGTTCCTTCGGCGTCACATAGCAGAGCATGGCGCAACCAAACCAGCCGATCATCGCGGCGCCGATCCCCGAGGTGATGTGATCGTAACCCGGCGCGATATCCGTCGTCAGCGGCCCGAGCGTATAGAACGGCGCCTCGCCGCATTCCGAAAGCTGCTTTTCCATGTTGATCTTGATCTTGTGCATCGGCACATGGCCGGGGCCCTCGATCATGACCTGACAGCCCTTGTCCCAGGCGATTTTTGTCAATTCGCCGAGCGTTTCGAGCTCCGCGAATTGGGCACGATCGTTCGCGTCGGCGATCGAGCCAGGCCGCAGACCGTCGCCCAGCGAGAAAGACACATCGTAAGCGCGCATGATGTCGCAAATCTCGTCGAAGCGCTCGTAGAGAAAGCTTTCCTTGTGACGGGCGAGGCACCAGCGCGCCATGATCGAGCCGCCGCGCGAGACAATGCCCGTGGTGCGCTTGGCGGTCAGCGGCACATAGGCGAGACGCACGCCGGCATGGATCGTGAAATAATCGACGCCCTGCTCGGCCTGCTCGATCAAGGTGTCGCGGAAAATCTCCCAAGTGAGTTTTACGGGATCGCCGTCCACCTTTTCGAGCGCCTGATAGATCGGCACCGTGCCGATCGGCACCGGCGAATTGCGCATGATCCAGTCGCGGATATTGTGGATATTGCGCCCGGTCGACAAATCCATGACGGTATCGGCACCCCAGCGGGTCGCCCAGACCATTTTCTCGACTTCCTCGGCGACGGAAGATGTCACCGCCGAATTGCCGATATTGGCATTCACCTTGACGAGGAAATTGCGGCCGATGATCATCGGCTCGAGTTCCGGATGATTGATGTTGGCGGGGATGATCGCGCGGCCCCTCGCGATTTCGTCGCGGACGAATTCCGGCGTCACGAAGGAAGGGATCGCGGCGCCAAAACTCTCGCCATCGGCGAGTCGCGCCTCGGCGTCTTCGCACATCTGTTCGCGGCCGAGATTTTCCCGCGCCGCGGCAAAAATCATTTCCTCCGTGATGATGCCCGCGCGGGCAAGTTCATATTGCGTGACCAGCGCCCTATCGCGGCCCTTGCGCGGCGGCCTGTTCGCGGGGCAGGGCGGCACGAGGCGGCCCGGCGCGGCGCCGCCATTATCCTCTGGAAGGACCCTGCGTCCCACATAAGTTTGAAGCCCTTGCCGGGCGGCAAGCCAGGGCTCGCGAATTGGGGCAAGTCCGTTGGAAAGTTCGATTGAAGCCGCGTCCTGCGTGTAGGGCCCCGAGGGGTCGTAAACCCTGACTGGCGGCTCTTTCGCGGAAGGATCGAGCGCGATTTCCCGGAACGGAACCGCGATGTCCGCGCGGCCTCGCGGATGATGATAAATCTTCTTTGAGCCTGGCAGCGGCCCGCACGTCACGCTTCGCGGAACGAGGTTTTGCGGCTTGTCCAAAATATTCATCGCGATCCTCCGCTTAGAGCATGATCCCAAAAAGTGGTAGACTTTTTGGATAAGATCATGCGATAAAACAAAGACATAGAGACCATGAGCGATTCAACTTGCGGTCTTGGCTTCTTCCAGGGAGGGGGGAGGCGGATGCGAAGCGGCCCGAGGCGGGGCTCGTCTTTGCCGTGCCGGTCCCTGCGCTGGCATTACCCAGATTCAGGTTCTACGGGTTTGATCTCAGCCGCCGTTTCCAGCAGCACCCCTGGCGAACTTGTAAATATAAGGCGCGCGGAGGGATCGGGCAAGCCTTGCGAATAGGCTGAATTTCTGCTTTGTGCCAGGGCGGAGACCGGCGCTGGATGAGATCACAGCCGATCTTCGGTGGTTCGAAATGATCCCGACGGTGATCGTACGCGAACGAAAGACACCTTCTTGCCTTGATGATCCCACGGTCCGAGGTTAGTTACACTTAGCGTCGGAATTGCGCCCAGTGTCGAGGTCTTGGTGTTGCCAAAGCCTATCGAAAAGGAAATTCTCAACCTTGAGGCTGCCGTAATCGGCGGATGAAGGACGAAACAACAAGGCGCGGACTCCAGCGCCGGCAGTTCCATCCCAAAGTCGCCATCCCCGAGAAAAGACGAGCGCTGCGCTTTGGCGGTATCGACTCACCGGCCAGCGACTCTCGAATTGGAAATTGCAGTCATGAAGATAAACGGCCGCCACTACCGAACAATCTGGCTGAACGCGGATGGGCGAAGCGTCGAGGTCATCGATCAATCCAAGTTGCCGCACGCGTTCGAGACGCAAACGCTCAGCTCTTTTCATGACGCCGTGGAGGCGATCAAGAAGATGATCGTGCGCGGCGCGCCGTTGATCGGGGTAACTGGGGCCTATGGCTTGGCGCTCGCCGTCGCCGACGACCCGACTGACAATGCCATCGAAACCGCCTACGCCGAACTGCTTGGATCACGACCGACCGCCGTCAATTTACGTTGGGCGCTGGACCGCTTGCGCGATCGTCTGATTTCTGCGCCGCCGCCTATGCGGCGCCCGCTTGCTTATAGCGAAGCTGCGGCGATTGCCGAGGAGGACATACGATCTTGTCACGCGATCGGCGAACATGGCGCGGCGCTCATAAGCGCGGCGGCGCTCCGGTGTCCTGATCGTCCAGTGAATATTCTCACTCACTGCAACGCCGGCTGGCTTTGCGCAGTCGACTGGGGAACCGCGCTCGCGCCGATATACAAGGCTGCCCGCGCCGGCATCGCTGTGCATGTCTGGGTGGACGAAACACGGCCGCGCAACCAAGGCGCCAGCCTAACCGCGTTTGAGCTTCTCGGCGAGGCGATCCCACACGCAGTTATCGCTGATAATACTGGCGGTCATTTGATGCAGCATGGTCTCGTTGACTTGTGCATCGTCGGCAGCGACCGCACAGCGCGCACAGGAGATGTCTGCAACAAAATCGGCACTTATATGAAGGCGCTGGCTGCACATGACAATAGCGTACCATTCTATGTCGCTCTGCCGAGTTCAACGGTCGATTGGCGCATAAGTGATGGTCTAAAGGAAATTCGGATTGAAGAACGTGATCAAAGTGAAGTGACACATATTTACGGACGCACAGAGCACGGCGAGACCGTGCGCGTGCGCTTGACGCCAAATGGCTCGCCGGCGCGTAATTTCGGCTTCGATGTGACGCCCGCGCGTCTGGTTTCCGCCCTCATCACTGAACGTGGCGCCTGCGCCGCGAACGAAGCGGCGCTGAAGAGCCTGTTCCCCGACCTCGCAAATTTTGCGGGACGCCGTTTCAACAGTCGCGCGGCGGCTTCAATCCATAATCCTTAAATCTCTCAATCGTCCGCGCAATCTCATCATCCGACAGCACGACGGGCGTTCCGGCCAGCGAGGCGAGATAATAGATTTTTGCGAGCGCCTCCAACTCGACGGCTCGCCACAATGCTTTGTCCAGGTTGGAGCCCGTGACAATCGCTCCATGATTCCCGAGCAAAACGCCGTGCGCTCTCCCAAGACCTGTCACGGCGTGGTGGGACAATTCGGCGGTTCCGTACGGCGCGTAATCTGTACAACGTATTCGGTTGTCGCCGAACGCCGCGATCATGTAGTGCGCAGCAGGAATATCGCGCCGCAATACGGAAAGAGTCGTCGCGTAAAGCGGATGCGTATGTACTACTGCATTCACATCCCTTCGCGCCCGCAAGATGTCGCGATGGAAGCGCCATTCTGTAGAGGGCTCAAGAGGCCCCTCAAAAACTAGATCGGATTCAACGAGCGAGACGATCGCGATCATTTCCGGGGTTATCGTCGTGAAAGGGATGCCACTCGGCGTGATCAGCATGGCGTCTCTGTCGCGCACGGAGATGTTGCCAGCCGTTCCCTGATTAATTCCGAGGGCGTTTATCTCGCGCGCAGCACGGATGATCGAGTCGCGTATGGCCGAGGGAGACATTGATCATAATTCCGCGACGGTGCAGGTTTTGCGCGCAAAGCGGAACCAGCGCGTCTGCATTGATGTGCTGAAAACCGCGAGATCGCATCTTCGGCACACGAAATCCGGTATTCCGAACGTCTGTAGTAGGTTATTAGCAGAAATTCAAACTCAACTAGTACCGGAAATCCTCACCTTTCGGGACCGGCCTCGCTTTCGTGCCAGCGGCCGAGGAGATAAGACGACAAGGCGGAAAACGCCGCGAAGATCGCGATGCCGGTCGCCGAGATCAAGGCGAGCGCGGCGAACATGCGTGGAATGTTCAACCGGTAGCCTGCTTCCGAGATACGGAACGCGAGGCCAGCCCCTTTGCCGGCGTTGCCCGCCGCGAGTTCGGCGACGATCGCGCCGATAAGGGCCAGGCCGCCGCCAATCCGCAAGCCGCCGAGAAAGTACGGCAAGGCGGCGGGCAGCCGCAGATGCAGCAGCGTTTGCCAGCGCGTCGCGCGATAGAGCTTGAAGAGATCGACGAGATTGTGGTCGGCCGAGGCGAGTCCGAGAGCGGTATTCGACAAAATGGGAAAAAAGGCGACGAGAAATGCGCAGACGAGCACGGCCGCCGGCGCTTCGAGATAGATCAGAAGCAAGGGCGCGATGGCAACGATCGGGGTCACCTGCAGCACGATCGCAAAAGGCAAAAACGAGCGCTCCACCCATTTCCATTGCGTGAATAGAATAGCGAGGCCAACCCCTCCGGCGGTGGCCGCCGCGAGGGCGCCGAACGTGGTTTTCAGGGTTACGAGCAAGGCCGGGAACAGCGTGGCCCGGTCGGTGAAAAGCGTCTCGAGCACGCGCGAGGGCGACGGCAAAATGTACGCGGGCACATTCCGCAAGCGCACATAGGCCTCCCAGCCCGCGAGCAGGGCCGCGAAGGCCAAGGCCGACGGGCCGTAGCGAGCCGCCCATCGCAGCGGGCGCACGGCAAAGGATTTCATGTTAATGCCGCATCTATCGCGCGTTGCAGCTCCCGCGAGACTTGCGCGCAATAATGCGCATAGACAGAACTCGTCCGGAAATCCATGCCCCGCGGCGAAGGGGCGTCGATGGCAATCTCCGCGACGGCGCGGCCCCGCGCGGCCATCACCGCGATCCGGGTCGAAAGATAGACGCTCTCGAAAACCGAATGCGTAACGAAGACGATTGTCGTCCCGAGCTCGCCCTGCAAGGCCAATAAATCATCGTTGAGTTTGAACCGCGTGATCTCGTCGAGCGCCGCGAAAGGTTCGTCCATCAATAGAACCAAAGGGCGCAGGACGAGCGCGCGGGCGATGGAGGCACGCATGCGCATCCCCCCAGAAAGCTCGCGCGGAAAAGCCCGGCCGGAAGAGGCAAGCCCAACGAGCGCCAAGGCCGCGTTAACCGCGGGGCTTGCTTTGTTCCGCGCGAACCCCCGCAATCGCAGCGGCAAGAATACATTGTCGAAGACGCTCGCCCAGGGCATCAAGGTTGGGTCCTGGAACACAAAGCCGATGCTCGCGTGATCGAGCGCGAAAC
>DASYNQ010000371.1:0-3328 GCA_036008425.1 Methylocella sp.
CGTCCGATCTAAAAATATTTCTTAGCTGGTTTTTCGATCCAGCGATTGGCGCCTGAGCCGATAGGGAGAATTCCGATGAAGGGCAAGACGGTGGTCATTACCGGCGGTACCTCGGGGATTGGCGAGATTGCCGCGGAGCGGCTTGCGCAAATGGGCGCCAGGATCGTTTTGATCGCGCGGAGCAAGTCACGCGGAAAGGTGACCCTCGCGCGGCTTCACGAAAAAGCACCAGACCTCTGTTCATTACGCCGATCTGACCCACATCTCCGAGATGACGCGCGTGGCGGCCGAAATCGCCAGTCAGGAGCCGCGCATCGACGTCCTAATCAATAACGCGGGGGCGATGTTCGCCAACCGCAGACTCACCGAAGATGGCCTCGAATGCACTTTCGCGCTGAATCACATGGCGTATTTTGTAATCACTCAAGGGCTGCGCGAAAGGCTCCTGGCCTCCGCGCCGGCGCGCATCGTCAGCACAGCTTCGGCCGCGCATCAGGGAGCTAGACTCGATTTCGACGATCTGCAATTGGCCAAAAGTTTTGGACCCATGAAAGCCTATGGCCGCTCCAAGCTTTGCAACATTCTGTTCACGCGCGAACTCGCCCGCAGGCTGCTTGGTACTGGAGCCACCGCCAATTGCCTGCATCCTGGTTTCGTCGCGACCCGCATCGGTGATGAGATCGGCGGCTCGATCTCGCGCTTCGCGTGGCTCGCCAAGGTCTTCGCAATTCCCCCAGAAAAGGGCGCGGAAACAATAGTGTATCTCGCCTCCTCGCCCGCCGTCGCGGAAACGACGGGCGAATATTTCTACAAGCGCCAACCCATCGCACCGTCGCCAACAGCGCAAGACGACAGAGTTGCAGCGTTGCTGTGGGAGCGCAGCGCTGCCTTGGCAGGGCTAAATGCGTGAGAGCGTGTGAAGACGCAGCACCACTGGTTGAATGGCAACGTCTCTCCGCAAACAAGCGAATTCCGAGCAGCCTTGGCTCGGCAACACTCGGCTAACGATTTCAAAGGGTTGCGCGCTGTATCCAATAAGCCAACGGAAAAGGCGCCCAGCTTGTGACCGGGCGGCTCTTCGATTTCAGCTCTTTGATACCGCGGCGGCCTTCGGCCCATCACTTGATCTTGAAATAATTGCGCAAGGCGCTGGAGGTCAGCTTCAAGCAACCTTAATTCGCTCAGTTCATTCGGGCGGCGCCGTTTCGCCCATTGTTGGACGAGATCGCCCTAACGCAACAAATGGAGACTATGAGCATGCAAAATAGCATCCCCTTCATATTAAATGGGCCGCCCGCCGAAGCAGTGGCAAAGTTCTTGGCGGAGGCCGCAAGAAGGATCGAGTACCAAGCTGCGTTCATAGAAAGTTCGAATGGACCAACTTAAGTCCACCATCACCGGCATGAGCGAACACGCGGTGCTCGCCGAGTGCGAGCGCGGCGAAGATGCCGCCAAGGCTGCTTATGAAGCAGCGCTCCAGAAAAGCTTGCCGGCCGACGTAAGAAACGCTCGTCGAGCGGCAATACCAAGGCGTCAAGGCAAATCACGATCGGTCCGCAATCTACGCAACGCCGCGGCCTGACAATCTGGCAGATCCGGGACCCGGGGCCTGCCACGGTCCGGCTGTCGAAACCAGCGAACGAAGGGCGAGACTCCTGTGAATGTAGCAGCCAAAGGTATCATCGGGGGATCGATGGTCTGGCCGCCTGCGGGGACAGCGCCAAATTGCCGGAGGCAGCGTTTGGCCCAAATCCCACGCTGCCCGAGCCTGCTGAAACGATCATCCCCACCATCCATGAAGCGCATGATCGCATCTGTGTTGGCGAATAAAGGTCATGGCCGACGAGCGCCATGCCGAATGGTGAATTCAAGCCTTGAAGAAAAACCGTTCGCATCTCCGCGACACCGTCGCCGTCGGCGTCGCGCAACAAAGTGATACGGTTGGCGCTCTGAACGCCAGCACCTGCCAGTGGCACCGCCGGTCACGCGGATTCGGGCACGTCCGCGAGTCAGCGCGTGTGCGGCAATCGCCTCCCTTAAATTTTGGAGGATTCCAAATCGGTGAAACCCAGCGGATACGCATCGTCAGAATTGGTACGCCGCTGTTAGCCATCTAATAGAAGCGGCCACAAGCTGCCGCCCGCAGGCCAAGGCCAGCCTAGCCAAGGGCGCGGCGAGACTGCACGAGTCAGTCATCACCCTTACCGCTGATGCCGCCCCGTCCTCGCGTCAATTCGCCACGGAACCCCGGTAGTGTCATGCGCCTTTGATAATTTCCCCGTGGCTATGGTTTCACGCCGGGTGTTGTACGGAGCTGTTTCTGTATATTCTCCAGTTGTATGAGAATCTTTTCGGGGAAGTCCTCTAACAATTCCATACGTTCTTGCAACCGGACAACATCGTCGTGTGTTCCCTTGGCTTCCTGCCCTATGACCTTGATATCCTGATTCAGATCGGGGGCATTTTTGAGCAGACCCTTAAGCTCGACCACAGCCTGCAATTTGTCATCCAGCGATTTAAGGTGCTCGTCTATCGATTTAAGGTGGTCATTCATTGCTAGAAAGATAAAACCAACCAAAATCCCGATAGTGGCCAAAAAACCATTCACGATTGTTCGCATGGACATTGCAGAGGACCTTTTCTCCAAATAACCAGATAATATGCAATATACCTCGGAAGGCAGTGGCGCATTTTTGACGTTGGCGCAAAGCTTGCCGATAAATTACCTTTCCTGTCCGGTGCCTCAATTCAATGCGCACAATGGTAATCGAAGCGCTCTCAAAACGCTTCAAATCCAACCAAGGTATTTCGAGGACTGAACTTTGGTCCTCTTGCCGCCATGATGCTCTTTGAGGAACTTCGCGCCGCCGCATGCGAGGTTGATAGCTATCAACCGTTATCTTGTGCGGCAACGACCCTGGCTCTTAAACGCTAGACGGAAAAACGCTTTAGCAACTGCGACATCCCCGCTTGAGCAGGAGCAAGAAATCGCCGGCCTTGCCCTCTTTGTCGACCGCTCGATAGAGTAAACGTCTGGCCGCTTCCTGGCTCTAATTAATTTAGGCGCAACGCAGCAAGTAAGAAAAGAGGTAATTTCGCAAACGTGCTGCGAATTAGCGTCACATCAGCCGCTCTCGTGAATTTCGCACGTGGGCCAAGGCGGCGCGGTGAGACGCAGCGGTCTCGGCCGCGCCCGACACGCCCTCATTGCTTCGTGTCGCCTTCCTTCTTCTCGGTGTCGGGGTTCTCGGTTTCAGTCTTCGCCTTGGCCCTCTTGGCCGCATGTTTCTTGTTGTGCTTTTTGTGAGCCGCCTTCGGTTTCTCAGGC
>DASYNQ010000372.1:0-5882 GCA_036008425.1 Methylocella sp.
CTGCGCCACTAGGCCTGGGCCACCATGACCGGGACCAATGACGTACATCATGTTCAAATCGTTCTCTTTAATCAGCCGGTTAAAATGGACATAGAGAAAGTTCAATCCCGGTGTCGTGCCCCAATGCCCGAGCAAGCGCGGTTTGATATGTTCGAGCCTGAGCGGGGATTCGAGCAAAGGATTGTCTTGCAGATAAATCTGCCCGACGGAGAGGTAATTCGCCGCGCGCCAATAGGCGTGCATTTTCTGGAGGAGATCAGGTGACAATGAGTCGGGCATCAGGGTCTCCGTGGTTGATTGCTGCTCAGGGCACGAGAACGGCGGCGCCTCTGCGGCCGATGCCACCGATCTGAGAAGTGGCATCACCCATCAAGCTCGGGATAGTGACGGAATATCCCTTGCTCGTTGAATGCGATGCGGCGATCGCTGTCGAGATAGGCGCGAATGCGCGGACGTTGCGCGATCGCTTGACGCAGAGCCGCCAGGCGCGGAACCTCTCTGAGAGTTCGCCGCGTCCTTCGCGGAAAAGCATAGACCAGGCCCTCGACGATCTGGAACAGCGACAGGTCGGCATAAGTCAAGGCGCTGCCGACGAGTTGGCCCGCGCCCTCGGGATTGCGCGCCAGAATGCGCTCGAACCATCCCAGGAACTTGGGAATTCGCTCTTCACGGAAAGACTTTGCCCGGCGCAGCGCTTCCGGTTTTTGGTCCCCGTAATAGAGATCTCCACTCAACGGATGATGCGTGTCGTGGGCCTCCCCGACGAGATCGGCGATGGTGAGCTGGATCTGGTGGACCCAAAGCCGCTTCGCCTCGTCTCTCGGGGCGAGGCCGTGGCGGTCGCCGAGATAAAGCAGGATGGCGGCGGTCTGGCCGATCAGGACATCTCCGTCCTTCAGGAACGGCGGCGCAAACGGCGGACGGGGGATGTCGTCTCGCTCCAGAAAAGCCATGAGGGCCTCCTCGCCGCTGCCTTCATCAACTGAGTTACGGGATATGTCGACATAGTCCGCGCCTGCCTCTTCCAACGCCAGCCGGACGAACTCGCCGCGCCCCTGAATGCTGGGCCAGTAGTAGAATTCATAGGCCATGTGCAAACTCCATGTGCGGCCGCCGACTCTTCTCTATCTTTCTATTCGGCGGGGTGAAGCCGGGCGCTTCCAGGCTATGCACGCCTCCGATGTTTGCTGTCACGCGGATTCTCTCGTCGGGCGAAAGGGCGGAACCAGCGACGGGGACAACGAGAACCGGCCGGCGCAGCGCGCCGGCGCCGGGAAAAACTCGTGCAACGTTTCCTGGCGCGGGCAAAAGCCACTATCCGCGACCGCGCAACTGCTAGTCTTGCCTTGTTCGGCCAGCGCCGGCGGCTCCAAATGGACACATTGAAATGACAGCGCTTTTGCTAACGTCCGGTATGTTAATGTCCGGGCACAAAAAAGAACCGCATATGCGCCAACCGTGAGGTGCGGCGCCGATCTGGCGTGAATGTGATGGATTACGAGAAAATCGGCGAAATCAGCGTTGCGAAAATCCTGCGCGACTTTATCGGCGACGAGGTCTTGCCGGGAACGGATATAGGCGCCAGCCAATTTTGGCACGGGCTCGCGGGGCTCGTCGGCGCCTTCGCGCCGCGTATTCGCGACCAATTGCGGTTTCGCGACGAGCTGCAGGAAGAGATCGACAAATATCATCGCGTTACCGCGAGCAGGCCGTTCGACCCGGCGGACTATGGGAACTTTCTTCGCGAGATCGGTTATCTTATCCAGGAGCCGCCCGATTTTACCGTTCGCACCGAAAATGTCCTGGAGATCGCGCGGGTCGCCGGACCGCAGCTCGTTGTTCCGGCCTCGAACGCGCGCTACGCCCTCAATGCGGCAAACGCGCGCTGGGGCAGTCTTTACGATGCGCTCTATGGCTCGGACGCGATTCCCGAGACCGACGGCGCGGCGCGCGGGAAGGGCTACAACAAGGTGCGTGGCGCCAAGGTCATTGACTGGGTCCGCGCATTTCTCGACGACGTGGTTCCCCTCGCGGGGGGCAGTCATAAGGCGGTCACCGCTTACAAGGTCACTGGCGGCGAACTCGTTGCGACGCTTGAAAACGGCCTGGAGACGCGGTTGCGGCATCCTGGCCGATTCGCCGGATCCAAAAAGAAGTCGCTCGACTCGTTTGTCGTGCTGCTTCGCCACCATGGCCTGCACATCGAGCTTGAGATCGATCAAAATAGCTTGGTCGGGGCGGAAAGCAAAGCCGGCGTGGCGGATGTCATTCTCGAAGCCGCTCTCAGCACCATCATCGATCTCGAGGACAGTGTCGCGGCGGTCGATGCAGAGGACAAAGTCTCTCTTTACCGCAATTGGCTTGGGCTGATGCAGGGCACCTTGACGGCAACTCTCGAGAAGAACGGGTTACTCGTCGAGCGGCGGCTTGCAGAGGATCGCACCTATATCAGCCGGGATGGCGCCCCGATGACCTTGCATGGGCGCAGCCTGTTGTTGGTGCGCAATGTCGGCCATCACATCGAAACCGGCGCGGTGCTCGACTCCGCGGGGAACGAAATCCCAGAAACCATTCTGGATGCCGCGGTGACCTCGCTGATCGCGATCCACGATCTCAAGCGTGTCAAGGGTGCGCGCAACAGCCGCGGCGGCTCGATTTACATCGTGAAGCCTAAAATGCACGGGCCGGCTGAAGTCGCGCTCGCCGATGCGCTTTTTGCTGGAGTCGAGGACATGCTGGCGCTTCCCCGGCATACGCTGAAGATTGGCATCATGGACGAGGAGCGGCGCACGTCTGTCAATCTTAAGGCCTGCATAGCGGCGGCGGCCGACCGCGTGTTTTTCATCAATACCGGCTTCCTCGACCGCACCGGCGACGAGATTCACACCTCGATGGAAGCAGGTCCCATGGTCCGCAAGAACGACATGAAGAACACCGATTGGATCGCCGCGTACGAGAATGCCAATGTCGACGTTGGCATCGCCTGCGGGTTGCCTGGGCGGGCGCAGATCGGCAAGGGCATGTGGGCCGCGCCGGACCGGATGGCCGACATGCTCGCGCAGAAGATCGTGCATCCGCTTGCCGGGGCAAATACCGCCTGGGTGCCCTCGCCGACGGCCGCCGTCTTGCACGCGGTGCATTATCACAAGGTCGATGTCGCGACCCGCTGGAAAGAGCTCGCCCGGCGCAGCCCGCCACAACTTTCAGACCTCCTCGCCATTCCGGTTGGCCGGGCGAACTGGGCCAAAGACGACATTCAAGCCGAGCTCGACAACAATTGCCAGGGGATTTTGGGCTATGTCGTGCGTTGGATCGACCAGGGCGTCGGCTGTTCCAAAGTGCCGGATATCCATGACATCGGCCTCATGGAGGATCGCGCCACGTTGCGAATTTCAAGCCAGCACATCGCCAATTGGCTGCAGCATGGGATTGTCGCGCGGGAGCAGGTCATGGACACGCTCCAGCGGATGGCTGAAGTCGTCGATGAGCAAAATGCCGAAGATCCGCTCTACCGGCCGCTGGCGCCCGGCTTCGACGGTCATGCATTTCAAGCAGCGGCGGATTTGATCTTTAAGGGCCGCGCGCAGCCCAATGGCTACACTGAGTGGATTCTCCACGCCCGCCGGCGCGACGTCAAGGCGGCGGGTGGCTAGAGTGCGTCCCCATAGAACGGAACCATATGATCGACAAGGACTCGCTCAAAATCAAAGAGTTGACGCATTTCACGATCGAAAAAGCCGGGCAACTTTCTCGGGACATGCTCTAATACCAGATCTTTGAAAGCCTGACTCACGTATCCGATTCCCGAAACCGGCCTTGGACAGCTAACTAGTTGCAAGGACATAAAGGACCAGATTGTGGTCGATTGCCGTCTCCGGCAGGCGCCCAATATCGGTGTTTCGTTGTGTACAATAATTGGGAAAGTGGGAGATGAGGATCAGAGTCCCCGACGTCGAATCGAGCGCTGTGGACGAAAAAACAATCAGCGTACTCATTGAATCGAGCTGCAGGTCGGCTTCGCGTGTCGCAGTGGCGGACAAGGCGACCCTCTATGCGCAGGGAGAACCGGCGAGCGCGCTGTTTCTCATTCTGGACGGCTTCGTAAAGACATCGCACATCTGCGAAGACGGGACGGAGATCACAATGGAACTTTTGAAATGCGGCGAGATCGCTGGCGTATTTTCTGTTCCCCAACTGCCGCTGGAATACGAGGAAACGGCACGGGCGATCGGCGATGTGGTGGCCCAACGGGTGCTGGCAAACGACTTGCGCACCGCCATGGAAGTCAATCCGCGGTTGGCGATCTTCATCGCCGAGCGCCTTGCCGAATCGAAACGATGGGTTCAGCGGCGGGTGCTGCGCGCAATGACGCAATCGGTCGAACGGCGGATGATCGAAACGCTGGTCGAACTCGCCGGAGCCTTCGGCGCACGGTGTCCGCATGGATTCTCTCTGGAAATAAGGTTCACACAGCAGGACATAGCCGACTTCGTCGGCGCTTCCCGTCAGGTCGTGAGCTCGATCCTCAGCGATCTTCGCAGGCGCGGACTTTTAGATTATACTCGTGACATGATCTGCATAAACGACAGCGCACTCTCCCTCCTCGCGCGGCCCACGGATACCTCCCCAAAGGCAGTGTCATCTATCTGACAGACAGGCAGCGCGTCCCCCATCTAGCGTCTACGAGGAACATTGACGCCGGGAGCGCAGACATGAAGCCCATCTCACTCACCCTCCATGGTGCGATCGACTACCTTGCCGTCCTAATCTTTGCCGCAGCCCCGGCTGTCATCGGGCTGTCAGGGTGGCCTGCCATGCTGTCCTATGCGCTCGCAGGCATTCATTTACTCATGACGCTTCTGACCGACTTCCCAGCCGGCGTCATCAAAGTAATCCCGATCGTTTTACACCAATGGGTCGAGCGGATTGTTGGTCCAGTATTGATCATTTTGGCGTTCCTCCCACTGAACGGGGCGATGCAGAATTCGCGGATCTTCTTCGGGATCATGGGCGTAGTCATTCTCGCCGTCGAGCGGCTGACGACCTACCGTTCTATAACTGCAGTGAAATGACTCGAGGTCGCCTCGCGCGGCAAAATTGATGTCAGGACCTCGGCGGATTGCAGTCCAGTTTGTCACTCTCGGACCAATGCCAAGTTAAACATCCGGTCGATCAAGGAACACGAATAAGTTTTCTCCACGCTGAAGCAAATCAAAATCGAGATTTGCGAACGACCGAACGAAGGGGGCGCTCGTCCGCTGTTTTGGCAACATCCAGTCGTGAAGTTCTATGGCGATCAGGTCGGTGCGGCCGACCCATTCAATATTCGAGCGAAAAAGCGATGCTTCCGCGCCTTCTATATCCACCTTGACGATCAATGCCCGAGGCGTATCCGCCATGCCCATGATTTCTGAAATCGTAAACCCCTTCAATATCTTGTCCGGGTTTCTGGCGGCTCCGTTCTGCACTTCCTCCGTCTGGTAGGCCCAAGGATCGACGGTCGTATCGGAAATCGCAAGATCTTTTGGACAATCCCAAATGGCACCCCGAAGCAGCGTTACGTTTGGATAGGCAGCCAGATTTCGCTGTGCAACCTTAAAATTATCGGCGTCGGGCTCCACCGCGAAGATCTGCGCCTCTGGAAACAGATGTGAAAACCATACGGCGCTCAGGCCGATGTTTGCGCCACAATCGATAATCAATGGTCGGCGGCCCTCCGCTTTCGATTTCTGGTAAAGGTTATTGGGCACCTCGAAAAATACCCCTTCCGCGCGGCCTACAAATCAGATTCAAAGAATCTCTTTGAATTTGACCACCGGGAGCGGGTGCGATGGGGCAATTGGGTTTCTTTGATCTAAGCCGGCGCTATGAAGGCCTCGACG
>DASYNQ010000373.1:0-3316 GCA_036008425.1 Methylocella sp.
CGTCGAGGCCTTCATAGCGCCGGCTTAGATCAAAGAAACCCAATTGCCCCATCGCACCCGCTCCCGGTGGTCAAATTCAAAGAGATTCTTTGAATCTGATTTGTAGGCCGCGCGGAAGGGGTATTTTTCGAGGTGCCCAAAGGTCCGTGGATACGCGCAGCAATCAACGGCTATAAGTTTACGCTCGAAACGAATGAGGCTGGCCGTGAGGTCAGAAAGCCGCTAGGCGAGAAAAACTCTAAATAACTGAACGACGATTACGTCAAATTCATCCGCTTCGCTCAGACGAAAATGGATGCGGTGGATGAAGGTGTTGTCGGCATTATTACTAACCATTCATGGTTGGACAATCCAACGTTTCGAGGGATGCGCCAATCGCTGATGCGTACCTTCGACCAGATTTATGTGCTCGATCTACATGGCAACGCCAAAAAGAAAGAGCGCGCGCCGGATGGGTCCGACGACGAGAATGTTTTTGACATCGAGCAGGGTGTCGCTATCAGCCTTTTGGTGAAGAAAAAGGATGCAAAGCGCGGCGTCTGGCGGGCGGATTGGTGGGGTAAGCGGCTCGCGAAATATCAGGCCGGGGCTGAACAGACGATTGCGTCTATGGAGTGGCAAAAACTGGACCCGCGCGCGCCGGACCGTCTGATGTTAGCGCAGGATTATGACGAGAAGGCGAGATACGACATTGGCTGGAAGGTAACAGATATTTTTCCTACGAATAGCGTTGGGATCGTCACGGCACGCGACAATTTGAGCATCCATTTTGACAAAGCCGAACTGATGAAGACAGTGCTGGACTTCGCGGCGTTGGATTTGGAAACGGCGCGGCAAAAATATCAGCTGGGCAAAGACGTCGATGACTGGAAAGTTGAATGGGCGCAGGACGACGTCAAGGATCATGGAGCCGATGAAAGGTACGCGACGAAAATCCTGTATCGACCAGGAGACGTTCGGCGGACCTATTTTACCGGACGGTCGCGCGGCTTTATTTGCCGTCCAAGGCAAGATGTCATGCGTCATATGATGCGGGAGAATGTTGGAATCATCACAACACGGCTAACAAAGGACGATTGGTCAGTAAAGGTTACTGACACACTTGCTGCGCACAAGTCAGGATCACGATACGACATTAGCTACCTCTTCCCCCTCTATCTCTACCCACCGCCGGAAGGCTCCCGCCGCCCCAAGTCAGCCCTCTCCGACAACACTGAAGCTTTCGCCGGAAAATCCCGCATCGAAAACATCGCGCCCGCCTTTCGCAAATGGCTCGATAAAAAATACGAGCTCCATTTCTCGCCCGAGGAGTTGTTCGGCTACATCTACGCCGTTCTCCACGCGCCTACCTATCGCAGCAAATATGCCGAGTTCCTGCGCATCGATTTTCCGCGCGTGCCGTTCCCGGACTCGGCGGACGCTTTCGAAACTTTGTCGGGCCTCGGCTGGGCCCTGGTGCAGGCGCACCTGTTGCGCGAGCTGCCGGGGCGCGCACTAGCCGCCTATCACGGCAAGGGCGGCCATACGGTCGAGACGGTGCTCTATTCGCCCGAGCAAAAGGCGGTCGCGATCAACAAGACGCAAGTTTTCAAGCCGGTGCCGCAAGCCGTGTGGGAATTCCACATCGGCGGCTATCAGGTGCTCGACAAATATCTGAAGTCGCGCAAGGGCCGCGTGCTGTCGCTCGACGAAATAAATCATGTGTCCGCTATCGCCGACAGCTTCGCCTTCACGATCGAGCAGATGGCGAGGATCGACGAGGCATACCGGGCCGCTTTTCCCGATCGGGGATAACTTTACTCAAAGCTCGCGCCGGCCGGTGCATTGGTGCATTATACACATGATTCGTCTCTTCCGAGCGGTGAACTCATGGTTCGCGGCAGTCAACCGGACTTCTTCGTAACGGAATCGCAGTCCGACCTGTTCGGCGCGGAGGCCACTCCCGCCTATCGTCCCGATCCCGGCAAAGTGCGCGCGCGATTGCACAAAATTCTTGCCGAGTCGCGGGCGGCGCAAACGTCGCCCTGGGAGCCGGCGCGTGTTTCGCTATACCGCACCATTTTCCCGCAGATGACGCTCTGGCTGCCCGAGGACGAGGGCGCCCAATTGCGCTTCGAGTTCGAGACGGAAATGCGCGGCTGGAGACGGCCTGATTCGCTCGGCCCGCTCGACGCGCCCGTGCCGCATGGAAGCTCGTGAAAGTCACGAAGTATTTTGAAGCAATTCGCTCTCGTCCCGACCGTGCGATAATCCAGGACGAATGGATTTTGCGCGTCATCGCCTCCCCGGAGCGGGAGTACGTCCAGGCTGACGGTCGGGTCCGGCGCTGGGCGAGAATCGACGTTATGGAAGGCCGGTACCTTCGGGTTATCCTGTTGCCGGATCGGGAAACCGTCCATAATGCATTCTTCGACCGAGGATACAAACCATGAAAGTTCAGTACTTCGCGGATACCGACACTCTATACATCGAGTTTCGCGATCGCGATATTGCCCAGTCCAAGGATCTCGATGAAAACACTGTCCTAGACCTGGATGCGAACGGAGATGTGTGCGCAATCACCTTTGAGCATGCGAGCGATCGTACCGATGTGCACCATTTGACGGTTGAAGGAATCGCGGCGTAATCGCGCCTTCCAGAGCGTCCCCTCACCCGGCTCGACATGGTCGAGCCACCCTCGCCCGCAACGGGAGAGGGGATAAGGCTCCGCTTTGGCGCCAGCCAATTTGGGGCATAATGCACGCAACCTGCATGATTCGATTTGGCGTGGGAAATTCCCATTTGAACGTTAGAGGAGCCGCAATTCCTTGACCGATGTTCTTTCGCTTGGCCCGCTCGATGCGCCCGCGCCTGGGGGAATCGCCGCCCGGGCGCGGCCTCGCCGCTATCTCGATGGGCTGAACGCCGAGCAGCGGGAAGCGATCGAGGCGATCGACGGCCCGCTTCTCGTGCTCGCCGGCGCGGGCACCGGGAAGACCCGCGTTCTGACCACAAGAATCGCGCATATCCTGGCCCAGGGCCGCGCCCGCGCGCATGAAATCCTCGCCGTGACCTTCACCAACAAGGCGGCGCGGGAAATGAAGGAGCGGGTCGGAACGCTTGCCGGGCCGGTCGCCGAAGGCATGCCGTGGCTTGGCACCTTTCATGCGATTTCGACCAAGATTTTGCGCCGCCACGCCGAGCTTGTTGGTCTGAAATCGGGCTTCACCATTCTCGACACGGACGATCAGATCCGCTTGTTGAAACAGGTTCTGCAAGCCGAAAATATCGATGACAAGCGCTGGCCCGCGCGCGCGCTCGCGCATCAGATCGACGC
>DASYNQ010000374.1:0-3954 GCA_036008425.1 Methylocella sp.
GCACCATTACAGCACCCGGCTTATGCACCATGCGGCGCTCGCCGATGGCGCTTCTTGGATGGAGGAAGCTGGCGTAGACGAAGCGCGCGCGAACACCTTCCGGGACGCGGCGCGCGAGATCGCAAAAACGCTCGACGAATATTGGAACCCGGACAAAGGTTTTTACGCAAGCCGCCGCGGTGTCGCGAACGGGGTGCCCGGAAAGGAACTGGATTTTGCGACGATTCTCGCGGTGATTCACGCCGCGCGCGAGAAGGGACCGCACAGCGTTCTCGATCCGAGGGCCATGGCGACCCTCGCACGGCTCGAGGAACTCTTTGACGCAAGCTACGCGATCAACCAGGGCCGCGCCGAAGCCCGGGGCCCCGCCATGGGGCGCTACGCGAACGACCGTTACTTCAGCGGTGGCGCCTATTATTTTTCAACGCTCGGCGCCGCGGAATTTTACTATGCTCTCGCCGAAGCGGCGGCGGGAGCGGAGGTTCCTGTCGCCGCGGACAATAAGGAGTTCTTGCTTCGGCTGGGTGTGGCGGATGATTCCTTGGCGCTCCCGCCGCCGGCGCCAGAGCATCGAAATCGTGTTGAGGCCTTGCTCCGGCGCGGCGATCAATTCATGGCGACCGTTGCGGCCTATACCCCCGCTTGTGGGGAGCTTTCGGAGCAATTCGACCAAGCAACCGGCGTCCAGACCTCGGCCAAATCCCTCGCCTGGAGCCACGCGGCCTTGATCACTGCGTTCGCGCGCCGGCGGGCCGCCCTTCGCACCGGCGTTGAGCTCTCGCAGTCCGGCGCGGCGCCGTGATCGACAAGCTCGAATTCTTGATAGCCTTGGCGCGGGAACGCAATTTCAGCCGCGCCGCGGACAGCTGCGGGGTGACCCAGCCCACCTTGTCGGCGGGCATCAAACAGCTCGAAGACACTTTGGGCGTGCTGCTCGTCAATCGCAGCTCGCGCTTTTACGGACTGACGGCAGAAGGCGAGCGCGTGCTCGAATGGGCGAGGCGCATCGTCAGCGACGCGCGCGCCATGCGCCAGGACGTTCACGCGTCCAAGACCGCGCTCGCCGGGCATTTGACGCTCGCCGCCGTGCCAACCGCGCTCCCCATGGTCGCCGAACTCACCACGCCTTTCCGGGCCAAACATCCGGACGTGCGCTTCACCGTGCTTTCGAGCACATCCCGCGAAATTCTCTCCATGCTCGACGATTTCCGAATCGACGCGGGCCTCACCTATCTCGACAACGAGCCGCTCGGCCAGCTCCACACGGTGCCGCTTTACCGGGAGCAGTACAGGCTTTTGACCTCCGCCGGAAGCCCGCTCGCCGAGCGCGCGGGGGTGACTTGGGCGGATGTCGGGCGCATTCCCCTCGGCCTGCTCACCCCCGACATGCAAAACCGCCGCATTATCGACCGGCTCCTGGCAAATTCCGCCGCGCCGCCGCCTATCGAATCCAACTCGATGGTGGTCTTATTTTCGCATGCCCGGAGCGGCGGCTGCGGGTGCGTCGTGCCGGAAAAGCTCGCCAATCTGCTGGGCGTGAGCGAGCCCCTGCGTTCGATTCCCATCACGGAGCCCCGCGAACTTCATATCATCGGGCTCGTGGCGCCGCACCGGGAGCCAATTCCGCCGTTAACCCGGGCGCTTGTCGCCGAAGCAGACAAGCTTGCCATGCCGCAAAAACGGTGACTCTTGAGGAATCTCCATTGATAGAAAACCTCGATAAATTTACAAGACTATTTTATTGATCTTTGGGGGCCAAAGGCTCATATTCAATTAAGTACACAAAATGGATGGGAACGCATGCCCGAGGCCTCCGCCTGGAACGCCGAGCGCGCTAGGGAGATTATTGCCGAACATGCCGGGCCTGAAGCCCCATGCTTCCGATCCTGCATGGCTTGCAGGAAGAGTTCGGTTGTGTCAGCGCCGCCGCCGTGCCGCTCATCGCGGAAGCGCTTAATTTGACCCGCGCCGAGGTGCATGGCGTGGTGACCTTCTATCATGATTTTCGCCGTGAATCTTGCGCGCCGCACCTTTTGCAGCTTTGCCGTGCCGAAGCCTGCCAAAGCATGGGCAGCGAGGCTTTGGCGGCGGCCGTTCTGACCAAACTCGGCGTCGGCTGGCATGGCACGACCCACGATGGCGAACTGAGGGTCGAACCGGTCTATTGCCTTGGCCTTTGCGCCACGTCGCCCGCGGCTCTTCTCGATGGCGAACCGCTTCGACGCTTGAACCTCGACAAAATCACAGAGGCACTCGAAGAGGCGCGGGCGGCATGACGCGTATTTTCATTCCCAAGGATGCCGCCGCGCTCGCGGTTGGCGCCAACAAGGTGGCGGCGAGGATCGCGGCCGAGGCGCACGCGCGCGCGCTTCCGGTCGAGATCGTCCGCACCGGCTCGCGCGGGATGTTCTTTCTAGAGCCCTTGATCGAGGTCGAGACAACCCTCGGGCGCATCGGTTATGGCCCGGTTTCGGCTTCGGACATTACTTCCCTCTTCGACTCCGGCCTGATGTCCGGCGGCGCGCATTCGCTCCGGATCGGCAAACCGGAGGAGCATCCGTTTCTGGCGGGCCAGACACGCCTCACCTTCGCCCGCTGCGGCATCGTCGATCCGCTCTCGCTTTCCGATTACGCCGCGCATGACGGCTGGAAGGGGCTCAAACGCGCCCTCGAAATCGAGCCCTCGGCGATCGTCGCCGAAGTGACGAAATCCGGGCTTCGCGGGCGCGGAATCAAATGGAAGACCGTCGCGGACACGGCGGCGGACCGCAAATATGTCGTCTGCAACGCCGACGAAGGCGACAGCGGCACGTTTGCCGACCGCATGATCATGGAGGGCGATCCGTTTGCGCTGATCGAAGGCATGACGATTTGCGGCATCGGCGTCGGCGCGACCAAGGGCTATGTTTATTGCCGGTCGGAATATCCCCATGCCGGGAAAACCTTTTCGGAGGCCCTGCGAATCGCGCGGGAAGCGGGTTACCTCGGCGCCAACATCCAAGGCTCCGGGCATGCCTTCGAGCTTGAGTTGCGGATGGGCGCCGGTGCCTATATATGCGGCGAGGAAACGTCCCTCCTCGAAAGCCTGGAAGGCAAACGCGGCATCGTGCGGGCGAAACCGCCCTTGCCGGCGCATAAGGGGCTCTTCGCGAAGCCGACCGTCGGTCAATAATGTGTTGTCTCTCGTTGCGGTGCCGACGGTCCTTGATCGCGGCGCCGATTTTTATGCCGGTTTCGGATTCGGGCGTTCACGCGGAACGATGCCCATCCAGATTGCCGGAAACATCCGTTACGGCGGGCTTTACGAGACCGGATTCGGGCTGACGCTCGGCGAAATCGTGGATGCGATCGGCGGCGGCACCCTGTCCGGCCGGCCGGTGCGGGCGGTGCAATGCGGCGGCCCGCTCGGCGCCTATTTCCCGCGCTCGCTGTTCGATACGCCCTATGATTACGAGGCTTTTTCTGCGCTCGACGGGCTCGTTGGCCACGGCGGCCTGGTCGTTTTCGACGATAGCGTCGACATGGCGAGGATGGCGCGTTTCGCGATGGAGTTTTGCGCAATCGAAAGCTGCGGCAAATGCACGCCTTGCCGGATCGGCGCGACCCGCGGCGTCGAGGTCATCGATCGCGTCCTCGACGGCGTGAAACCGGCAGAGAATATCGCGCTCCTCGAGGATCTTTGCCATACGATGAAATTCGGTTCACTCTGCGCACTCGGGGGTTTCGTGCCCTACCCCGTGATGAGCGCCGTTCGCCATTTTAGGGAAGATTTCGTGCCGCGGGCTCTTGCCGCCGCTGAATGAGGAAGACTGGCATGTCACTAGTCACCGAGATCGATTACGGAACCCCCGCGTCGCGGTCGGACAAAACGGTCACGCTCACCATCGACGGAATGGAAGTGCATGTGCCGGAAGGCACGTCCATCATGCGGGCGGCGATGGAAGCTGGGACCAA
>DASYNQ010000375.1:0-6010 GCA_036008425.1 Methylocella sp.
TTGGTTACGGTGCATGGCGCCCGCCCAAGGAAGGCCGAGATCAAACAACAGCAGGATTTTCCCGGCCTGCCGCGACCCCTTGTCCGGGCAATCGGCGCCAAGCCCTGTGGGATTCTCGTGACGGGGGTGGGCGGCACCGGCGTCGTCACCATAGGCGCCATTTTGGGCATGGCGGCGCATCTCGAAGGCAAGGGCTGCGGCTCGATCGACATGGCCGGCTTGGCGCAAAAGGGCGGCGCCGTCTACAGCCATGTCAAGATCGGCGCCAAGCCCGAGGACATTCATGCGATCCGGGTGGCCGCCGGCGAGGCCGATCTGGTGCTCGGCTGCGATCTCGTCGTCTCGGGCACGAAAAAGGTGCTCGCCGCCGTGCGCAAGGACGAGACGGGGGTTGTCGTGAACACGGCGGAAATTTTCCCCGGCGATTTCACCCATGATCCCGATTTTTCGCTCCACCCGGAGAGCATCAAACGGGCGATACGCCAGGCCGCGGGGGAACAGGTCAACTTTATCGACGCAACCGGCATTGCAACCGCCTTGCTCGGCAATTCGATCGCCGCGAATATGTTCATGCTCGGCTACGCCTGGCAAAAAGGCCTTGTGCCGCTCGACGATGCGTCGCTCCTGCATGCCATCGTTCTCAATGGGGAAGCCGTTGAGATGAACCAGGCGGCGTTTTTATGGGGCCGCCGCGAGGCCGCCAATCCCGCCGCGGTGGAAGATCTTGCCGCGCCTTTGCGCCGAAACAGCGCGACGCAACGGCAATCGCGATCCCTCGAGGAGTTGATTGAGAGGCGCGTCTCCTTCCTTACGGCGTATCAAGATAAAGCTTATGCGAAGCGCTATTTGACTTACGTGAAGCATGTCGACGAAGTCGAGCGGGCGAAGGTGCCGGGCAGGCATGATCTCGCCGAGGCCGCGGCGCGTTATTACTTTAAGCTGCTCGCGATCAAGGACGAATATGAGGTCGCAAGGCTTTATAGCGACGGATCGTTCGCAAAGCAGGTCGGCGCGTCGTTCGAGGGCGATCCGCGCCTCGAATTTCATCTCGCCCCGCCATTTCTTGGCCGTAAGAACGCGCAGGGCGAGGCCGTCAAATCCAGTTTCGGTCCGTGGATCATGCCGGCTTTCCGCTTCCTCGCCGGCCTGAAAGGGTTGCGCGGAACGCGGTTCGATGTGTTCGGCTATCCGAAGGAGCGCCGCATCGAGCGCAAGCTGATTACGGACTATGAAATTTTGATCGAGGAAATTTTGTCCAATCTATCATCGGACAATCATGCGATAGCGGTCGCGCTTGCCTCGATTCCGGAAAAAATCCGCGGCTACGGCCATGTGAAAACAAAGCATTTGAAGGCCGCCAAAGCCGAGGAGCAGGGTCTGCTAGAGCAGTTCCGCGCGGGACCGGCGCCGGTGAAACTCGCGGCGGAATAAACGATGTCCACGCCAGCATTCCGTCCGCTGGACTTGACGCTCGGGGTTGTGGCAGATAGGCGCGATTGAAAGCCGCACAAAGAGTCGCGCCGCAGCTAGAGTGCGAAGACGGCTTCATGCGGGCGTGGCGGAACTGGTAGACGCGCTGGACTCAAAATCCAGTTCTGGCGACAGAGTGCCGGTTCGATTCCGGCCGCCCGCACCAGCCTTTTCTCACAGAGCAAACGCCGAACCACGGAGCTATTGCCGACCAAAGCCTCGTCCCGTTGTTGCTGCGCGGCCACGGCGCAAACGCGAACGTCAATTGCTGCGGGTTCGTCCGCATCGCCGTGTCGTAAACCCAGTACGGCTTCTCGATTAACGGGCGGGGATCGCCGCAGTTACCACGATTTTTAAAAATTCTGGCTTTACGTGCGGATGACCAACACGGAACATTTGGCATGCCGCACGATCGTTTTGGCGTTCGAGCCGATAAGATAGGTCGACATGGAAGGCCTATGCGATCCGATCACGATAAGATCGGCGCCCCAATCATCGGCTTCGGCCAGTATCTCGACATAAATACCGCCAAACCTGACGGTATGCGACATGCTCTCCTTTGGAAAAGCAAGTTCGGCGCTGATATCTTCAAGCGCGCGAGCGGCGCGCTCTTCTTGCGATTTGTCGAAGTCGGGCGGAACATATTCCATGAAACTCGCGGGCAGCAGTGTTTCGATCGTGATAAGCCGCAAGGTGCCCTTCGAGTGAAGGGCGAGCTCCACCGCGGCATCGAGGGCTGGTCTCGCGACCGTCAATTCGGTCAGGTCGATTGGAATCAGTATCTTTTTGAACATCGAATTTGGCCTATGCGCCGTGGTAACGAACACCCCCCTCCGTGAGGGTGGGATGGGGATGAGGACGCCGCGTGCCCTGGCCGTCAGGCCGCGCTTTCGGTCTCCCGCAAAAGGTCGCCAATGGCCGCGAGCGCCGCGTCCGCGGCGGCGCTATGCGGTCCTCCCGCTTGAGCCATGTCGCGGCGGCCGCCGCCGCCCTTGCCGCCAAGTTTGGCCGCCGCGGGGCGCACCAATTGGACGGCATCGAAGCGCTCTGTCAAATCGGGCGTGACCCCGACCACGATACCTGCTTTCCCATCGCTGTCGACGCCGACGATCGCAACAACGCCGGAGCCGACGCTTAGCTTCGCTTCGTCGGCGAGCGATTTGAGATCGTTCATCGCGATTCCAAATACCACGCGAGAGAAGAATTTAACTCCGCCTATTTCTTCCAATGGTTGCGCGCTTCCCGAAGCGGCTCCGCCCATTGCCAGTTTTCTGCGCGCCTCACGCAACTCGCGTTCAAGCTTCCGGCTCTCCTCGATGAGGCTCGCCAAGCGCTTGCCCGCATCCTCTTCGGGAGCCTTCAGAAGCATGGCAACGTCATGCAGTCCTTGAGCACGCGCGTTGAGATGACGGCGCGCCTCAGTCGCCGTCTTGGCTTCGATGCGCCGGACGCCGGCCGCCACCGCGGTTTCCGAGACGATCGTGATGATCCCGATATCGCCGGTCCGGGAAACATGCGTGCCGCCGCAAAGCTCGGTTGAAAAAACCACTGTCGAGGAGTCTGGCAAACCATCCTCGCGGGTGTCCGCAACGCCCATCGACACGACGCGAACCTCGTCGCCATATTTCTCCCCGAAAAGCGCGCGGGCGCCGGTTCCAATGGCCTCGTCGATGCCCATCAAGCGGGTCACGACAGGAGTGTTGCCGAGCACGGCGCGATTGGCAATGTCCTCGACACGGGCGAGCTCAGCCAAGCTGATCGGCTTTTGATGGGTAAAATCGAAACGCAGCCGTCCAGGAGCCACGAGCGAGCCTTTTTGCGCCACGTGTTCACCGAGCACCTGGCGGAGCGCCTCGTGCAAAAGATGGGTCGCCGAATGATTGGCACGCACCGCCTGCCGGCGTTTGTGATCGACAACCAGCTCAAGGGCACGCCCGAGACGCACCTCACCCGCCTCGACCAATCCTTCGTGAACAAACAGATTGCCGAGTTTCTTCTGGGTATCGTCGACACGGAAGCGAACGCCGCTCGCACGCATGACGCCGGTGTCGCCGACTTGGCCGCCGGATTCGCCATAGAAAGGCGTCTGATTGAGAATGACGGATCCGGTTTGGCCCGGGCCGAGAATCGCGACCTCCTTACTGTCCTTGAGGATCGCGGCGACAAGCCCCTCCGCGCGCTCCATGTCGTAGCCCAAAAATTCCGTTGCTCCGGTTTTCTCCTTGACGGCGAACCATAATGCCTCGGTCGCCAATTCGCCGGAACCGGCCCAGGCCTTGCGCGCCTCGCGGCGCTGGCGCTCCATCGCGGCCTCGAATCCTTCGACGTCCACATGAAGCGCGCGCGCGCGCAAGGCGTCCTGCGTGAGATCGAGCGGAAAACCGTAAGTGTCGTAGAGTTTGAACGCGACGCCTCCGGGCAGGGTGCCACCTTGCGGGAGATCGCGGGTTGCATCGTCAAGGATCGACAGGCCACGCGCAAGCGTGTCGCGAAACCGGGTCTCTTCGAGGCGCAGGGTTTCGATGATGAGCGGCTCGGCGCGCAAGAGCTCGGGGTAGGCCAGGCCCATTTCCCGCGAAAGGACCGGCACGAGACGCCACATCAAGGGTTCCTTCGCGCCAAGCATTTGGGCGTGGCGCATGGCTCGCCGCATGATTCGGCGCAGCACGTAGCCGCGGCCCTCGTTGGACGGCAAGACGCCGTCCGCGACAAGGAAAGCGGCCGCGCGCAGATGGTCGGCGATGACCCTGTGGCTTGCCTTTTGGGGGCCGTCCGGATTGACGCTGGTCACCGAAGCGACCGCGAGGATCAAGGCGCGCATGAGGTCTATGTCGTAATTGGATGTAACACCTTGCAGGAGCGCGGCGATCCGCTCAAGCCCCATGCCGGTATCGATCGATGGTCGCGGCAAATCGATGCGCCGGTCAGGCGAGACCTGCTCGAATTGCATAAAGACGAGGTTCCAAAATTCGAGAAAACGGTCGCCGTCCGCGTCTGAGCTCCCAGGCGGACCGCCTTGGAGTTTGTCGCCCTGATCGTAGAAAATTTCGGAGCAGGGACCGCATGGACCAGTATCGCCCATGGCCCAAAAATTATCCGTGGTTCCGACACGGATGATCTTGGGGTGGGGAAACCCAGCGATCTTCTTCCACAACTCGTAGGCTTCATCATCGTCGCGGTAAACCGTGACGAGAAGACGATCTTTTCGCAGACCGAATTCGCGGGTCAGCAATTTCCAGGCGAGTTCGATGGCTAACGGCTTAAAATAGTCGCCGAACGAAAAATTGCCCAACATTTCAAAAAAAGTGTGGTGGCGCGCCGTATAACCGACATTGTCGAGATCATTGTGTTTGCCGCCCGCGCGGACGCATTTCTGCGCGGTTGCCGCGCGCGTATAGGCGCGCTTCTCCATGCCGGTAAAAAGGTTCTTGAACTGAACCATTCCGGCGTTGGTGAACATGAGGCTTGGGTCGTTTTGCGGCACGAGCGGCGAAGAAGCCACGATCTCATGTTCATTCTTTTTGAAGAAATCGAGAAAGGCCGACCGTATCTCGCTGACGCCGTTCATTTCGTCACACCCGTAGTCTCAATCCTGATCGTTGGCGAGCCCGCGCGGCAGTGTCTTCCAAGCAAAAGAAGCTTGGGAACGCTTAGCCCGCGACGGGCCCCTCCGCGCCTCGCCTACGATACGAGCGCAAGGTCCGGCGCTGCTGTCGAACGGTAGTGAGGTGTCCCTTAAAGCATTTTCCGTTCGAGAGGAAAAGTCCACCTGGATGAATTTGTCCGCTTAGCGGATCACAATAGACGAAGTTCCTATGTTGGGCATAGCATGCTCCGATAAGATATTTTCCGAAGGCCGCGCTCGCCAACGCGCCGTCAGCGGCTTCCGGGGGACAAAGCCCCTCCCCGGAAAACCAATACAGCGCCGCGAATCCTAGCCACATGCGAAGGACATCATGACCAACACCAACGCAAATCAACACGGCTCAAATCTTAACTTCCTGTCTCCTCGGCCGGCCCGCTCATGCCGGATTGGTCGAGAAGGCGGTCGGCGATAAGCCCGGAGTTTTCGCGAATGTCTTGCTCGATCCGTCCGGCAATCTGCGGATTGGCTTTTAGAAAATTCTTTGCATTTTCCCGGCCTTGGCCGAGCCGCTGGCTATCGTAGGAGAACCAGGCCCCGGATTTTTCGACGACGCCGGCCTTTACGCCAAGATCGATGAGCTCGCCGGTCTTGGATATGCCCTCGCCGTACATGATATCGAATTCGACCTGTTTAAACGGCGGTGCGAGCTTGTTCTTCACGACCTTAACGCGCGTTTGATTTCCGGTGACTTCGTCGTGGTCCTTGATTGATCCGATCCTGCGGATGTCGAGCCGGACCGAGGCATAAAATTTTAACGCATTGCCGCCGGTCGTGGTCTCCGGGCTGCCATACATGACGCCGATCTTCATCCGGATTTGATTGATGAAGATAACCGTCGTTTGCGAGCGTGAGATCGAGGCGGTGAGCTTGCGCAGCGCCTGGCTCATGAGCCGT
>DASYNQ010000376.1:0-3676 GCA_036008425.1 Methylocella sp.
TCATCTTCCATTGTGCCCGGTGCTTTGCGTTGCGCCATTCGGAAGACTTGGCATCAAGCAGCGCGTCGGCACATGCTCCGAAGGTCTTCTTGCCGTCTCGCGCCCGCCGCTCGGCTTCACGCCTTTCGAGCGGGCTCACGCCCTTGGCGAGACCGCCCCGGTATTCCGACGCAAGTTCTCTTGCGCTCGCCAAGCTGACAGCGCTTGCCGAACCAAGTCCGATTTCATGCGTCTTGCCGCCGCGTCGCCACAGGAAGGTCCAACGGCGGCGCCCCGCGTTGTCGATTGCTAAGAACAAGTTGCCGCCGTCCGAATGCCGTCCAGGCCTTGAGATAGTTGCAGCCGCCCGAGCCGAAAGTTTGTTGATGCACCTCGCCATGTCCGCCTCGCTTCCCGGCCCCTATTCCGGTCCATGTTTCAGACGCGGATGATAGCGAACAACCCCGGACATGGAAAGACTGATAAGCGACTATTCTAAAGCAAATCAAAGGAATGCCGGGATGCCCTTGGACGGCTGAAAACGCCAGTGCGTCGGATGCAATGTCCGCCACCCAGGCGGTTTCGTCCAGTGCCTCTCATGCGCGGCATATGCCCGTGTCACGCGCGGCCCGGCTTCATGCCGATCGTTCCGCAAAGATTTCCTATGCTCAAGAAGGCAGTTTCTTTAGCGCGGCGACAACCACTGTGACCGCATTGAAGGTTGGCGGCGAACTGGACCCCAACAGCACTCCAAAGGCATCGTCGGCGCAAACCCAGAAATGGCCGGCCGCAACATCCAACGCGCGGATTTTCACGGCGCGTGGAATGATCCGATCGCTCCCTCAAACCAGCAATGCAAACGAAGTGAGTGTTTCCCGACAGGCCCTAAGGTTGCTCCGCCCCGAAGCGAAGGAGGCCGGATCCATGAGCCTTGAGCCACGCTTCGGCGCGCTCCGTATCAACCGTCAAGCGGCTGACCGCGGCCCAGAACGCGGCGGAATGGTTCATATGCAAGAGATGCGCTGCTTCATGCGCCGCGAGATAATCGAGGACGAAACGAGGCGCCAAGATCAGGCGCCAGGAAAAGCTGAGCGTGCCAGATGAGGAGCAAGACCCCCACCGGCTGGTCGTATCCCGCAAGGTGATCTTGCGCGGGGCCGCTCCAAGCTTTTTGGCGTGGCTCGCAACGGCGGCCTCGATGTCTCGCCCGGCCTCCTTGACGAGAAAGTCTCGCACCCGGCGGGACACGAACGGCGCCCCGGCGCTCACGCAAAGCAACGGCCCGGCGCTCCCCGGACTTGCCGTGCCGTCTTCGATCCAGACTCTCCCGCGCGTCGCGGGGCAATGGGTAATCTGATGCAACGTTCCGCGCAAGGGAACGAACGCTCCCGGCTCGAAGGGGATCATTTCCGGTAACCGGCGCAGTTTTGCGCCGATCCAGGCCGCGTGCCGGCCGGCGAAGGACTTTGCCTCGCCAAGGCTTCCCCGCGCGGGCATTGTCAACACAACGTGCTGTGTCGCCGCCCGGACCCTCAAGGTAAAGCGGCGCGCGGCGGCCATTCGCCGCAAATTGATTCGATAGGTCTCGCCTGCGTGAGACACATCGAGATGGGCGATACCGGAAACGTGGGGCGCGTTGTTTCGCGGGGGGCGCGACATGGCCTCAGAATACCGGGAGGCCGGGTGAGTCGCTAGAGCTTAATCGTTGGAAATTCGCCGGCCTAGCGGATCGTGGCCCGGGGCAAAATAAAGAGATCATAGGAAGCCCCGGCAAATGACCGGGGCTCTGTCGCGGATGTGAGCCATGTCTCCTGAATGTAGCCGCATGCTGTAGAGCTGCGCCACATCGCGACATGGACTATAGTTAATGCTTGGCGTAAGGAAGTCAATGGGGCGCGAAGTAACTTTCAAACTGAGACACTACCGAAAGATGATGGTGCATTTTGCCGCGCCGGAGCCGCGGCTTCGCTTGGCCTGCGCAGTCTCAGCTGTTTTCCACCAGCTACAGGGCTCTCGCCGGAGCCCAAATAGCCCGTCTCACAGGCTCGCGACCGGCGCCGATTGTGACCTCGCCAAAGGCCATGTTTCACTCGTGAGATACCCGCTTGCGGTGCTTGCGCGCGGCGCTTACCGTCGGAGCCGATTCACGTCCCTGACCGAGACTTGCGAAGCGTCGCTGTATCGCGATCTGGGTTTCTATTGCATGGAAATAAAACATTGACTTTTATCGTAATTTGTGCATTATGACAAGTGAACAACTTTGCGATACAAAATAATTCGTTAGCGGTCTGTGGTAGAGGCCACAGATCGTCTCTGCAACGAGATGCTTTGGCTAATTGAGATGACGTCGCTAAAGTTGCGCATGACGTTGCTACACAGGAGGGAACTAAAGGAAAGAAAAGGAAAAGGAGGATGTCATGACTAAAGATTTCGATAATATACAAGACGCAGGAAAGGGACAACTCGACGACTTTACGACGATCCTTCAGGCCATTTTCGCCGAAGGGGCTGACTATACGAAAAAGTCAGTGGAAGCCCGCCTGGCCCTCGGCGAAAAACTGCTAGGCGCCAAGTCGTTCGAGACCGTAATTCAGATTCAGTCGGAATATGCCAAGACGGCGTACGCCGACTACGTCGCGCAGGCGACCAAAATGGGCGAACTCCATTCCAACCTCGCCAAGGCAGCCTTCAAGCCGGCTGAACAGGCGATCGCCACCATGATGCAAGGCACGAAGCAATAGGCTTCATTCGCTCTGTGCGTTGGGTCTGCGCGCAGAGCGCTTCCCGGTCAAATGGACTCAGTAGATTGGGAGGGAGTCGCTCAACAAATACAAAGTTGGAGCAGGCCCTTTATCGAAAAAGGCCGTCAACTGCTTTAAATCGAGGGTAGTGGGTCAGTCTGAAATTTGCGGCCCTTGGCGATTGTTCGCTCCCGCCCGTTTCTCCGTGGTATGTTTAGCACAAAGCATTGGAGAAAAAATGAGCCGGGTGAGCACATATGGTCTAGCCGATGGGGTGCCCCCGCGAATGAATTTCGTCGTGCCCGGCACTGAAGCCGACGTTTATCGGTTCGCGGCTGATCTCGTAGACAAAGCCGCTAAACAAGGCATTCATGAAAGATATGTAATTGAGATCGCGGGAATCACGATTGTGCGGACCGGCGGGGAAATCTTATCTTTCGGTACCTATTTTGAGGGGAAACCCTGATGCCTAAAGCCACTACCGGCGTGACGCGCCCGCGCGAGGCAAGAAGACGCTTGGCGCTAAGGACGTCAATCGTATCCGGTTCGCGCCCCCATCTGCCCCTTTCGTCTCCGCCGTCGCCGTATCGCAATCTGGATTTATGTTGCATCGAAATATAAACATTGACTGGAATCGTAATTTGTGCGTTAGGATTAGTGAAGAACTCAGCGATCCCAAAAAATGCGTCAATTTTAGCCGTCTGTGGTATACACCACTGAACGTCGCTAAAGTAGATTCGTTGGCTTTCTGAGATGACGTTGCTAAAGTGCGCATGACGTTGCTAGACGTGATAGAACCAAACCGGGAGGTGATGAAGTGACTAAAGGCGTTGATAATCTACAAGACACAGGAAACGGACAACTCAACGGGGCGACCATGGACTTTGGTTCCTTTACGACGACCCTTCAGGCCATTTTCACCGAAGGGGCTGACTATACGAAAAAGTCAGTGGAAA
>DASYNQ010000377.1:0-2666 GCA_036008425.1 Methylocella sp.
AGAGACGCTCTTGAAGCCGATCTATTGGCCGCCGCAGCGAACGCCGACGACGGCGATCCGCAGCGCGAGCAAGCTTACCGGCAAGCGAGTGAGGAAAGCACGAAACGGCAGGACGCGGAGCGCGCCGCTCGCAGCGGCGAGTACATGCCGGGCGATGCGGCATCGGGCGCGACCGATTCCCTTGCCGCCGATATTCGCGCCGCCGAGAAGGAAGCGAAGCTCGAGCGCGAAGGCGAAGGCCAGGAAGAGGCGTCACGCGATCAGGCCGATACCGGCCAAGCGGCCAGCAAAGGCGGCGGGCGCGGGCTATTTCTTGGTTAATCTTTTGTTAAACCAGCGACGCACTAAGCATCGCCGAGTTATAAGGGTTAACTTGATCTTAAAAGGTCCAAGGTAGACTGATCTCAATCATTTGTATGATCGACCAATACTTTCTGACCGATTAGGAGAAACGCAATGACCACCCACCACCACAAACCGAAATACTTTGTAAGCGATCAGCAGGGATCAGCAGGGAACGAAATGAAACCTGCCCACCACAAACCCCATAAACCAAATTATAGCGGCGAACTTCGCGCGTCGGATCATGCCGGTGCTTCCTTGGTGGACATCGAAGCTATTGGGCGAATGACGATGGCAAAAGTATACTGCGATGCCGCCAATATGCCGCCCATAGATATCGATAAATTGCCTGTAACACCCGAACAAAAGCAAGAATTCAAAAGGTTTGAGAAGGAAATCAAGGCGGCCGATCAAGAACGAAGTGTGAATGATAGAGCAAAGGCGAACAAGGAAGTACCGGGTTTTTGCCCCTAAGTGAAATATCATTTGTTTGAAGGGTTTTCATGGGCGATATTTCGACTCCTCCGCAAGAAGTGCTCGATTGTCTCGCAGCGCTGCAAAACGTCGCCGACGCTCGGAGCCAACGAAGACATACGGGTGCCTTGCGCACGACGTTTGGCGTATCCAGTACGGGACATGGCGCTAACGGCGACACTGCGGCGAAACAAACAAAGAGCCTCCAAGCGTCCAATCTGTCGCCGTCCTAGCTTCTGCCGCGGCTTTGAGCCGGCGTTACCGCTGTCCGAGTTGCGCCGCCAGAATCTCAGCCCTGTTGAGCAAGCCCATCTGTTCGGATGTTAGCTTTTGCTCATCCTCGAATTTTCGCAGGAGGGCTACGTTTTCCTCGAATGAGGATACGACCCTTTGAGGCAAAGGGTCATCCCGAGGCGCGTCGGCAAGAACCACGCTGAATGTCTCGACACATTTCAGCGCGAGCTTGATGCGCCACGTCTCGGCAACGTCCAAACCGTGCGCGCGCTCGCAAATCTCCGCCGTGTCGCGCGCGCTATTCACATCCTCTGCCAAAAGCAGTTTGTCATACAAGAGATTGATGCCCCACCAACCCAAGACAGCCGTTAGGGCCAGAACGGCAGCCGCGCCGGCCGCGCCCAAGCGGAAAAGGTTGCGCCGCTTCCTTGCGCGTTCGGCGCGGCGCATGATCTCGTCGAGGCCGACGCCGAGCAATCCGGCCACGATTTTCTGCTTGGCGATCTCTTTGCCGTCGCCTTGAGGCCGCGCGTCGGCGGCAATGGGTTGCTCGCGCTCTTCGGTGATCGCGCCGTCCGCGCCGACCTTGAAGCGAACGGCGGGCGGGAAGCACTCGCGCTCCGGGTCGCCCGGCTCGCCGCCGACGATCACGTTGATGACCCGCGCCGCGCGGCCGAGCGCCTTGAAACACCGAACTTCTTCATTGACGTATTGGCTCTGCGCCGCGTTCGGAGAGCAGATGACGATCAAAAATTGCGAGGCTTCGAGCGCCGCGATAGTCTGTTCGGTCAGCGAGTGTCCGGCCGGAAAATCGTCGCGGTCGCGGAAGATGGGCCGCAGGGTCTTGGGCACCGGCCCGTGCGCCGTCTCGCGTCCGACCAAATCCTTGTCGATGCGATAGGCTTCGAGCGCCCTGTGCAGCCATTTCGCCGACGCCGTGTCGCGGTGGCTGTAGCTCAGGAACGCCCGGTATTTGAACGTCGGCATCTCTGTCGGGAGGGCGCGCATTTACCCGCCCCGCACCTTTTTGCGCGAGACGGTTTCAGGGCCTGCAAAGTTTTCCACGACGCGGACCAGCGCACGCCGGAAATTGCGATCGGATATACGATTGAATGCCGTGACCAGTTGCAACGAGTCGCGATTTTCAAGGACATCAAACAAGCGGGTAGGCTCAAAGCGGGTTTGGCCTGATCGCGCGGGCGCGCCGGAATCGTAGAAAAACGTTATGGGCACTTGGAGAATGTCGCCGATCCGCCGCAGCCTGCCTGCGCTGACGCGGTTTGCGCCTTTCTCGTATTTCTGAACTTGCTGGAAGGTGATCCCGAGCTCTCCCCCGAGCTCCTCTTGCGAAAGCTCGCATTCGATGCGGCGCGCGCGGATGCGGCGACCCACCTCTACGTCCCAAGCTTCGACCTTCCTTGAGGACGGCGGCTTTGCGGGCATCGCGGACACGCTCCGATTCCGGGAAGAATTAGCCCGGTAGTTGAAGCTTTATTACGATGTGCCCGTAAGATGTTCCGCAGGAGTTGCTATCAACAGAATTGCTTATTCTGTCAAACTGTCAATAATTCCACGGTAAACCTTGCGATCATCTACGACCTATAGTAGCGTGCCCG
>DASYNQ010000378.1:0-4630 GCA_036008425.1 Methylocella sp.
CCTGGCCGCGATAGGAACCGTCTGGCTCGGGATGTCTGTCGTGCACCGGTATGCGGATCCAGAGGAGGGCGGCGCCATGATCGGGGCGGGCATCGCCGCGATGCACTATATAGGGATGGCCGCGTTGCGGGCGCCCGCCCAGCTGCACTGGGACGCCGGCTATGTCCTGGCGTCGCTCGCAATTGCCATGACCTTCGCCGCCGCTGCGATGCGTGTCTTGATACGGGGACCGGCCTTGGGGGGCCGCCTCATGGCCGTGGTGCTGCTCATCCTGGCGATTGTCGGATTTCGTTTCACGGCCATGGCGGCGGTCACTTTTGTGCCAGATTCGCTTATCGCGGTGCCAGGCCATGCCATCGCCCCAAACGTCCTCGCCATCGCGATCGCTACGGTAATAGTTCTCATCGTCGCGCTCGGCCTACTGGGCGTGACCGTGGATAATTATTTGGCGGAGCGGCTCCGGCGCAGTGCGGACCATTTGGCGCGCGCTCAGCGGATCGCCCATACCGGCAGCATCGAACAGGATTTGCAGACTGGCGCCATCGAATGGTCCGGCGAAACCTACCGGATCTTCGGTCTCGATCCGAATCTGCCCGCGCCCGTGGGGGAAGCTTTCCTCGCTCTCTTCCATCCTGACGATCGCGCCGCGTGCGAAACGCAGGGACCCGCTCACCAAGCCGGCGCCGCATGCAGGCTTCACATGCCGCGCGTTGACCTCCGGTTTCGCATCGTCCTGCCTGGGGGTGCGGTGAGATGGGTTCATCACGAATCCGAATTGGTTTTGGATCAACATGGTTTAGCGGTCCGCTGGATCGGGACATACAGGGACGAGACCGAGGCTTATGAAGCGGAAGAATCGTTCAAATTGGTCTTCGAGGACAATCCGGTCCCGATGTGGCTCTTCGATCCCGAAACCCTGAAATTCCTCGCCGTGAACGACGCGGCGGTCATTCATTACGGTTATGACAGAGCGTCGTTCTTGAAGTTGACCTTGCTCGACATAGTGCCGCAACGCGACAGGGACGCAATCGAGCAAGCGATTCGAAACAGACCAGGTGCGGACGGAGGCGCCAGCCACCTTTGGCAACATTTCAAGGCGGATGGGACGGAAATCGACGTCCTCACTTATTGGCGCCACACCATGTTTTGCGACCGGCCCGCGCAGCTTGTGGCGATCATGGATGTGACGGCGAAGCGCCAGGCCGAGGCACGCATCGCCCATATGGCGCATCACGATGCGCTGACCAGCTTGCCAAACCGGGTGTTGTTTCACGAGCGCCTGGACGAAGCCCTGCTGCGCGTGCGCCGGGATCGGGACAAGTTCGCCGTTCTTTATCTCGATCTCGATCAATTCAAGAGCGTCAACGACACCTTGGGGCACGCTGCCGGCGACAAGCTTTTGATGGCGGTGGCGGAGCGTCTGCGCACGTGCTTGCGCGGCTCCGACATGGTCGCTAGATTCGGCGGCGACGAATTCGCGGTCCTGCAAATGGGGCTCGCCGGACCGCCTGAGGCGGGCATCTTGGCCGAACGCATCGTGACGCTCTTGAGCGAGCCTTACGATATCGAAGGTCAACAGGCTGTGATCGGAACCAGCGTCGGCATCGCGCTTGCGCCAGCCGATGGCGAGACCTCCGATCAACTTCTGAGGAACGCCGACATGGCGCTCTATCAGGCCAAAGAGGACGGCCGGTGCACCTTCTGCTTTTTCCAACCCGGCATGGGCGCCAGCCTTCGAGCCCACCACACGCTGGAACTCGATTTGCGCAAGGCGCTCGGGGCGAGCGAATTCGAAGTCTATTATCAGCCTCTCGTCACCCTTGAGACCGGCGTCATTTGCGGCTTCGAGGCGCTGCTTCGCTGGCACCATCCGCTGCGCGGGATGGTGCCCCCGGCGGAGTTCATTCCGCTCGCCGAGGAGATCGGCTTGATTGTCCCGATCGGCGAATGGGTGCTGCGTCAAGCCTGCGCCGAAGCGGCGGGATGGCCGGACGATCTGAAAGTCGCGGTGAATCTTTCGCCGGTTCAGTTCAAGAAAGGCAACTTGCCTCAAATGGTTTTCGCGACGCTCGCGAGCACGGGACTGCCGGCGGCGCGCCTCGAACTCGAGATCACGGAATCCATTTTTCTGGCGGAGAGCAAAGCCAACCTCGCCACCTTACGCCGCTTGCGCGCGCTCGGCGTCAGCATTTCGATGGATGATTTCGGCACCGGCTATTCCGGCCTGAGCTATTTACGCGCCTTTCCCTGCGACAAGATCAAGATCGACCGGTCCTTCATTTCCGAGCTTAGCGAGAGCGCGGATTGCATGGCGATTATCAAGGCGATCACCAATCTTGGATCGAACCTCGGCATTCCCACCCTGGCTGAAGGCGTCGAGACCGAGACGCAACTTGCGTGGTTGCGCGAAGCCGGCTGCACGGAAATGCAAGGCTATTTGTTCAGCCGGCCGGTTCCCGCAAGCGAAATCGCGGAATTGCTGAGTCCGCACCGCATCGCCCAGCAAGCCGATGAATTTCTTCTCTCCGCATAAAGCGGACCCTTTAGAAGCCGGCGGACTGTTTCAGATCGCCGGAACACCGCGCGGAATTTTATTTTGTTCTGGGGCGGATCACGATTTCGTCAGAGCAATTCATTGCCGCGCATCGAACCAAAATGCGGCTTTTCCGTTCATTGGAAGTTCAGGCATACGGATGCAATGTGAGAATGGCAAGCGCCCCTAGGGACCTCGCCTCGAAGGCCCCGGTGCGGCAACGTCAAGGAGATTTAAGATGACCAGCATGTTGAGGAAGGCCGCCATAGGCGCCGTCGCCACTCTGACCTTGGGGGCCGGCGTCACCGCGACCGCGACGCCGTCCATCGCACAAGGGTGGCACGGCGACGGCTGGCACGGGGGCGGTTGGTACGGTGGGCGTGGCTACGGATGGGGCGGCGGATATTATGGCGGCGGCTGGGGCGGACCGGTTGCCGCGGGCGTGATCGGCGGTCTCGCGCTCGGCGCACTCGCGGGGTCGGCCTATGCTTACGGTCCGGCCTATTACTACGGACGCTGCTACTGGCAGAACCAGGTTGCCTACGACGGCTGGGGCAATTTTTCCGGCTACCAGCCCGTCCAAGTCTGCTACTGATTTTGGGCCGGTGGCGTTAAAGCCCGGCTAAAAAGGCGGGGCTTTAATTTTTTTCAATTTCTATCTGATCCAGCGCAACTTTTTTAGGCGGCCCGCGTTTAAGTGTAAGAATCGCGCCCGCAGGATTTTTTCGAAGATTATACCCACCGGTACCCTAGCTCGCCAGGGGGAGGGAACAGGACCCATGACCAAGTCTCGCAAAGCTATCGGAAAGCAGGCTCTCAAATATGCCATGGCGGGCATTGCGGTTTCCTGCCTCGGAGCGGCGGTGTTCGCGGCCCCAACGACGATCACCCCGAAAGCGAAGCTTTTTAGTGCCGCGCATCGGACGAGCGAGACGAAAACGGTCTATGCGCCCCTTGGTAGGGGTCCGGCGTTTCAGCTCGGCCGCGCGGCGGCAGGCGAGGACGAGGATTGCGTCAGGGTCACCCGGATGGTCGGTCCCGATGGGCGGGTCTATGTGACTCGCGGTTTGATCTGCCAGAATTAGGACCGACAGGCTTTCCAAGGGGCTCTTCCGGGATCACTCCGGGCCTGTTTCCAATGAGAGACGAAGGTTGCCAGCGTTTTGGGATTGGCGTCCGAGTCCGGCTACTCAATTTGCCCGCTTGCCGCCCGGCTTGGCCCCGCGCCGTCGCGGACCGGCAAGATACGTCTGAGGACGGATTTTTCCGCGAGACACTCAACCCCGAATGCGCCTTATGTCGTACCCTATCTCCGCATTTTTGCGTGGATCGAGGGAGATCGAGGGACCGCGCGTCTTTTGCCAATGATGCTCCAATGATTCCGTTGTAAATATATGATATTTGGGGATTTTTAAATTTCCGCGCGCGTTAGGCCCGGGCTCGGCGGCACAGGGCGCCGTGTCGAGAAGAGAGGGCTATTTGCGCAAAACCGGACATTGCGACGAGGGCGACCAAAGCCTGCCTTATTTCAGCCGTGCATTTTTCCTGTTATAGGAGGCGAGGCCTCTCCAACCCAAAGCAGAGCCAGACGACCCGTTCGTGAAAGGACCGGCCTGGCCAGCGCTCATTAAGTTGAGGGAGGCGTGCGGCGTTCGCGGCCTTTTTGGAACAGGGGTGTTGCTATGTGGTCTTGGAGGGATGCTGAATTCGGCGTTACGCCGCGCCTCACGTCGCGGCGGCGGACACTTTTAAACAAAGAGGCGCCGCCGCAATTCGCTGCAAAGGGCATGAAACCTTCGGCAACGGTTCAAGGCGTTTTCTGCCAAGCCTTTTGAGAACGCGATCGTGGTGCTCGATTTCGAGATTAGGACCGTCCATGCCAACGATTTCCCTGGTCGATGACGACCGCAACATTCTCGATTCCGTGGCGATTGCCCTGGAAGGCGAAGGTTACCGCGTGCAGACCTATACGGATGGATCGACGGCGCTCGACGACTTGAAGAGCAATCCTCCCGATCTCGCGATTTTCGATATCAAGATGCCGCGGATGGACGGCATGGAATTGCTCCGCAAGTTTCGCCAGAAATCCGATGTGCC
>DASYNQ010000379.1:0-9446 GCA_036008425.1 Methylocella sp.
TTGCCAAGAAAGGCAAGAAGTGATTGAGCAGCATCAAAAAGGACAGCGTTCGGTGTTCCGATTTTTTGGCTCGCGATAGCAACCCCATTGTCAATAGGACGACTCGCCTCAGTTAAAAGTTCGCCCTGCCGGAGAGGAGGGATATTGGGATCACCAGAAAGCAAAACCTTAAAGCTGGCGATCTCCTGTTGCGCGTTAGGTTCGCGGGTAACTTTAAGAATAGTACGTTTGAAACGGTCAGTATGGAAGTTGAGCAGACTTCTCTCCCGCTCCGTCGCCATATTTTCCAGCATAAAATGTTGGAACGTAACAACGCTAATATTAGCATCATCAAGTTTGTGCCCATATTCTTTCATATGCTCATTCATGTCTTTCGTTGAGGTGTTCAACTGCTGGTTTATATCATTGATGGCGCTTGTGATCTGCCCCTTTGCATTGTCGATGGCGCCTATGAAATCCGTAATTTTACTGAATCCGATAAATGCGAAATAAGCACTAAAAAAAGTGACAATAATAACCAGAGGGATAAACGACAGTTTGAGCCACTTTACCAATAGTTGGCGCGCCGGTTCCTCAATTCGAAGAATCTGGAGCTCATCGTCACTTTTTGGTTGCTGGAAGAGTCGCTGCTTGATGTCCCGGAGATCCGTACGCACCTGTTCATCAAGCGGCAAATTCTCGGCAAGTGTTGCTCCACATTGCCCGCAGTACTTATTTTGTGGCACATTCTCATTACCACAGTTGGGACAGCTTGGCATGGCGACCACCGACACAGTTGCTTTGTTATTGCCAGATTTGCTCAACGTAAGCTCATCGCGTTCTGCGATCGGGTCAAGGACCGGCGACAGAATATGCGGGATGCCGTTACCTGCAAAGACCTCGTTCGGCTTTTCCGCGAGAGGCGAAATGGATATGACGCTCTGTAGTCAACTTGCCTACCGTGGCGCAAGGTCACTACGCGGGAAAGAAGATTTCTCCCTTTCCAAGGGCCGCCATGTCTCCAGCGAATCGCGTGAGCGGGCGGGAAAGAAGCCTCGCGGCGGCGCGGCTTTCGGGGCGCAGCAGGCCCGAAAACACGCTGGCGAAGGCCAGATCATGCGCACCGCAATCGACGAAAGTCGGCGCCAGGTCGGGCGGGTTGGCAAGCACGATCGTGCCTCGCCGCATGAGGTAACCGGGCAGGCGGCCGCATTCCCCGAGCACGATCAGCGTTCCGGCGATCATCCGGCTTCCCGGATAATCGCCGGCGGAGCCTTCGATCACAACGGTTCCGCGCCGCAGGCGGTCGCCCGCGCGCTCGCCCGCCCGCCCGCGGACAATCAACAGCCCCCCGGTCATGCCCTCCATCTCGCCTTCGAGCGGCGCGCCGAGAAAGCCGCCGGCATCGCCCGCGATCTCGAGCCTGCCTCCGGACATGGCGGAGCCCGCGAAAGGTCCGCAATCGCCCATCGCGACGAGATTGCCGGCGCTCATGTTGCGGCCAAGCGATTTGCCGCAATCGCCTTCGACGGCGATTTCTCCAGCCTTCATATCCATGCCGATATTGTCGAGGCGTGCCGAGCCTCCCTCGAACCGAATCGATTCCGCGCTGCCGGACCGTATTTTAAAAATATCGCCGACGGTGATCGTTTCGCGGGTAGTCTGCAATTCTATCGCGGCGATGTCCTTGACCGATTTCCCTTCAAGCAGATGCGGGGCGAGAGGGGCGAGATCGAGTCGTTGGCCGGGCTCGTGCTTGAGGGTGAGGACGAGCGGTTTCACGCCAAAAGATCCTTCAGATGAAAGTGGAAGGGGCCGAGCTTGCCGCCATAATTGCCGGCGCCCACGCGCACCGCGCCATGTTCGGGCCCGAGCTTCACGATCGCCGCGAGTCCTGCCTGCATCGCTTCGGCGACAGCCTCTTCCGTCAAGCCGTCGATAACGATTTCGAGGACACAGCCGACATCCTCGTCGAGATTTGTCGCAACCGCCCCGCGCAGGGTCGGGCAATAAGCGTCGTTGGTCGAAGCCAGCATGGCTTTGTATTTGGAGCCGACCTTGGAGCCGGACCGCACGATGCCGCCGGGGAAAGGCAGAATAACGCCCTCGACGTCATTCATTGCGGCGACGGCAAGTTCCGCCGCGCGCATGGTGGTCTCGGGGGTCGCGCCCATGAGGAGGAGATTGCCGCCGCCAACCGCTTTTTTGGTGAGCCCCGTCGTCGCCTCGCAAAGGAATTCGCCATCCATGACCGGAACGCGCCAGAAATGCCGGTCGCCGAACTTCTTCGATACCTGCCAGCCATCGCCGAAATAGCGGATCGAATCGCCGATCGGCAATCGGTCGGCGCCGTCGAGATCGGCGAAACAGGCGGATCCGGGTGACGTCAGGACGCATTGGCCGACGCGGTCTACGAGCTGGGTCTGCAACGTGTCAGTCGACATGGCAAAAACGAGGACGCGAACGCCGGGGCGCCCGTCCGGCGTGCTTTTGCTAGGGCGTTCGCAATCAATACCCGCTTCGGCGCCGCAGCCGATGACGGAGGTCGCAAATCCGGTCATGGTGGTGGCCGCCTGCCTCGCCCAGCGGCGATTGGGCGCGGTGATTAGGACCGCCGTGCCGCGCATGGGGAAGGCTTCGGCAAAACTATCGTCGATCCTGACGCCATTTTTTTTCAACGGCATGCGACCTCCCGGAACGAATCGGCGCGCGGAAGGAGATTTTCCTTGACCGCGAACAGGTCGCGGGAATTGCCAAAATGATGGTCGTAATAGCCGGCAAGGCGGCGGTCGATCGCCTTGTCATAGCCGGGATTGATCTTGAGCGCCTTGCCCCAGCGATAATGGGTGACCCGCCCGTCGCGCACGACGAGATCGCCATCTTTGAAAACAAGATGAGCAAATCGAAACATTTTCGCCAAATCCTCGCCGGGCGAATAGACGGCCACATCCGCTAATCCACCTTCGCCAAGATGGCCGCGATCCTTGAGGCCGAGTAGCTTCGCGGGCGCGGCACGGGTCATGATGGCGATTTCGTTGAGATTGTATTCGCGCGCGATCGACGGCAGCGTCGTCATGGCGACGGCGTCTTGCGGCAAACGCGCGATGGCCTCGGCGCGGGCGTCGCGGCTCATGATCAGCGCGAAAATTTCCGGATAGGTCGTGAAGGGCGCGCCATTGGGATGATCGGTCGTGAAGAAGGCCCGCCACGGATCATCGATCAGCATGAACAATTCGAGTCCACACGCCCACTGGACGACACTGACGAAATCGTTCTCGCGATAGAGGTATGGAACGATGCCGCCGCCATTGCCGTCGCCGTCGTGGATCACGGATTTTTTTGGCCGCGCCGTTTCGGCGCCATTGAACTGGCGCAGCACGTCGGCCGAAATGGTGACCGTTTGCCGGAACATGACTTGGCCTACATCGACGGTAACATTCGGCGCGGCGTTGACGGCCGCGGCGAGTTCGGCGGCGGCGGAAGAAAAGCCCTTCTCGCCTTCGCTGCCATAAGCGTAGAATTGCAGATGCGCGAAGTGTAAGCGTTCGCCCCGCGCGGCCTCGATCGTCGCAAGCGCGGTCGAGACATTGCCTGGAATGCCGAGATTGTTGGCGTGCAGATGCAAAGGATGCGGGATTTTGAGATCCTGGACCGCCCGCTGCAAGGATTCGACAATCTTGCGCGACGTGAGGCCGTAGAAGGGCACCACATCGTCGAGGCTGAACGTCCGCGCATTATATTTGAACGCGGTCGCGCCGCCTGCATTGATGCATTTGACGCCGAGACCGTTGCTTGCTCCAACGGTGGATGCGACGTAATCGGCCACCGCCGCCGGTCCTTCCCCGTCGCGCAACAAAGACAACAGGAAATCGTCATTGCCGAGGACGGTAAGCGTCCCTTTGTCGATGATTGGAATGTCGGAAAGTTCCAAATGTGCCTGGAGCGCCTGATGCGGCACGATGGCCGGCTCGATCACGGTGGTGAAACCCATGGATGCATAGATGCTGCCGGTTTCGAACGTCGACCATTTGGCGGTGGAAAGCGGCAAGGCGGGAGGGTTCGGCACGTGGTTTTGGTGTTTTTCGGGGAGCAGCAAGCGGGCGGTGTTCACATTGCCGCCGGCGATATGGGAATGAATATCGATGGCGCCCGCCATCACGATCTTGCCGGAGACGTCATGCGCTTCATCAGCCAGCCTGCCCGGCGGCGCCGCGACGATGTGGTCGTTTTCGATCCAAAGATCGCCTATCTCGTCCCGTTCGTTCACCGGATCGACGATGCGGCCGCCTTTCAGGAGAATCAGCATTTAGGCGTCTCCCCGAGGTGCTTCGCGATTTGGCCGATGACGGCTTCAACCGAAGATGCTTGGCTTGGATGCGATGCCTTGCGGGAGATAATTGATCCCGTCTCCCGCGCGAATTCCGCCGCGTCATGATCTATCCCAGGACAGCCGATTTCGATGCACACTTGTGGCTCTTGCGCGAAATCCGTTTGCGGCGAGGCGAGCGCGACGAGCGGAATATTTTTCTTCCATTGCGGTGCCTCAACGCCATAGGCGGAGATCCACAGCGCGGCATCGGCTTCGCCGCTCTCGATCATGCGGGTTGCGTCGAACCGCCATGTGTCATGCTCGGGAAAGCCGCGGCCGAAGGATGTCCGCACCGGGAAGCCGGTCATCCAGCCCGATGTCTGCACCACGCCCGACGCATTGGAATCATTGCCGAGAGGCAGCCCGGAAAAACGTGTCCTCTTGTTGAGATCGCGGATCAGGCCATGCAGCATTTCGATCGACAGGCTATCGAGCGAATCGCCGCCCCAGACAGCGACGCCAAACCGCGCATTCTTGAGAATTTCCACGATTTCGTCGAGCTTGCGCCGCGCGCTTTTGGCGCAACGTACCGGCCTGCCGGCGGCGCGGGCACGCAAGGCGGCAAGCGTCGCGTGCAGATTCGAAGAGTCAAGGGTTTCGATCGTCAGCCCGTCCGCCTTTGCGCCGCGTCCGGGCGCGATTCGCAACAGCTTGCGCGGTTCGCGGGCAAGATCGAAAGGTGGGATTTCGGCCGGTGACAGACGCTCCATCATCGCCGGCCAGACCCGGGTCAAATCCTTGCCGATGAACAGGAAAACGTCGGCGCGCAGGCGCGCCTCGTTCGGCGTCGTGAACATCAGGCCGGCCTGGCGCATGACGTCGAGGTCCGTGAAAACCGGCGCGGAATACATGTGATCATAAGCGCCGCGAAGCCTTTCGGCGAGCAGGATTGAAGCGCGGGCGCCCGCGACATCGGTGCCAAGGCCGGCGATGACAGGAAACCGCGCAGCCGACAATATGTCCGCCGCGCGCTCGGCCGCCGCCGCAAGCACCGCGGGCTTACCGTTTATCCGGGCCTCATTCATGGCTCATCCCAGCCTCTCCTCCCGGCCGCCATGGCGTGGCTTGTTGTTCGGCCGATCTTAATAAATGCGCGTTTTTCCCGGGCCGCGGGCGCCGCCGACATCGATGCAAGCTCACGGCTACGTCATGTCACCAAGGACGCATCAACGACCGTTGACGCAGATGCAAAAATATGCCCTTACGCCCTTTTGGACGTTATCCTAGAAAGCGCGGGTTTGACGACGCTTTTTTGATGCCAAAGGAAAATCCACCGGAGGAGTCCATGCCCGATCAGATAGCAATTCACGAAACTCGGCGCGAAATTCCTGGAACCGCGCCGGCGGGCGCTCGCTCACAAGCGGTTTCTCTCCCCGGCAGGTGTCGGGAAAGCGATTGGTCCGCCTACAAAGGCCGGCCCGCCGCCCGGCCCGCACCGCCGCTAAACGCCCCGGCTCCGCCGCCAAAGCAAACCCCGGCGCCAGCTCCCGGTGCGCCGAAGCCGCCTGCTCCCGCAAAGAAAGCCGATGCAGGGCAGGGGCCACAAAAATAGTAGTTTGCGCGTAGCGACATTGACTCTTTGAACACCCCGCGGTTGGGCTCTTCCCGCCGTCGTTCGCGGCGCGCGGTGGGCTTGGCGGGAGCGCGCCGGTTTGCCATATTGGCATATGTCTTGGCATGTCCGCTCGGCCTTGCAAAGCGCGAATCAACCCTGAAAGCACTCATTCCGACTTGATGGGGGTGCGAAGGCAGCTCGATGCACGTCATCGAAATCGATTTTTGCGATCCCCCGGCGGCGGCTCACGCGCTTCGCGATTTGCCGTATCTCACCTTTCTCGACAGCGCGATGGCCGATAGGAAGCTTGGGCGCTATAGTTTTGTCGCGGCCAATCCTTTCGCCCTGTTCGAGGCTCGTGAGGCGGGGAAGGACTGGATATCGCGCTTGAAGTCTATTTTGGCGGCCCATGGAACGGCGTCCTTGCCCGGATTGCCTCCTTTTCAGGGCGGCGCCGCTGGGCTTTTTTCCTACGAACTTGGGCGCAGTCTGGAGCGCCTGCCCGCGCCCGCCGTGGACGAGCTCGCTTTCCCAGATGTTTCGCTTGGGCTCTACGATGTGGTCGTTGCCTTCGATGTGATCGAGCGGCGCGGGTTTATTCTCTCAACTGGTTTTCCCGAGATGGAGCGGGCGGCGCGCCACCGGCGTGCGATCGAGCGCGGACGCTGGTTCGAGGCGCGGCTCCGGCGCGCCCCAGTTGTGCCCCCGGCGGAGAATATGCCGCTCGAAGGCTGGACCAGCAATTTCACGAAGGTGAGCTATCAGCGGATGGTTCGCGAAGTCATCGAGCGGATTCTCTCTGGCGACATTTTTCAGGCCAACGTGGCGCAGCGGTTCGAAGCCCCGGTGCCGCCGGACTTCGATCATTTTGGCTTCTACCGCCGCTTGCGCACGCTCAATCCGGCCCCGTTCGCAGCCTACCTCGACCACGCCGATTTCGTGATCGCCTCGGCCTCGCCTGAGAGATTTCTCAAGGTCGAGGGCGATCGCGTGGAGACCCGGCCGATCAAAGGCACGCGGCGCCGCTTCGCGGATGCCGTCCTCGACGCCCTCCAAGCGCGGGCGCTGACCGAGAGCCGCAAGGATCGCGCGGAGAACGTCATGATCGTCGATCTCTTGCGCAACGATCTTTCGAAAGTTTGCGTGCCGGGCTCGGTGCAAGTGCCGCGGCTTTGCGGCCTTGAGACCTATGCCTCGGTCCATCATCTGGTTTCGTCCGTCGTTGGGCGTCTGCGGGAAGGGCAGGGCGCGGCCGACGTCCTGGCCGCCGCCTTTCCCGGCGGCTCCGTCACCGGCGCGCCAAAAATTCGCGCGATGGAAATCATCACCGAAATGGAGGGCCATGCGCGCGGCCCCTATTGCGGCGCGATCGGCTATATCGGATTCGATGGCACCATGGACACCAATATCGTCATCCGCACCGCGAGCTTTCGCGGCGGCACCTGTGTCGTGCAGGCGGGCGGGGGGATCGTCACGGCGTCCGATCCCGCCGCCGAATATGACGAAACGCTGGACAAGGCGAGGTCAATGTTCGAGGCTTTCGGTGCAAAGGAATTCGCGAGGTGATTCTCGTCATCGACAATTACGATTCCTTCGTGCACACGGTCGCCAATTATCTCCGCGAACTGGGTGCCGTGCCGGAGGTCGTGCGCAACGATGCCGCTCTGCCGCGCGAAAAACCCGAAGCAATCGTAATTTCGCCTGGACCTTGCACGCCGGACGAGGCGGGAGTGTCGATGCGGCTCGTGCGGGATCATTCCGGGCGGGTGCCGATTTTCGGAATTTGTCTTGGCCATCAATGTATCGGCCAGGTGTTTGGCGGGCGCGTCACCCGCGCCGCGCGCCCGATGCACGGCGAGGCGAGCCTGGTGCGCCATGACGCATCAAGCATTCTGGAAGGCTTGCCCAATCCGGTCAGTGTCGGGCGTTATCACTCGCTGATCGTGGAGCTTGACCGGCCAAACAGTCCGCTCACACCGACGGCCTGGTCGAACGAAGACGAGATCATGGCTCTGCAACATCGCGAGCATCCGACATTCGGCGTGCAGTTTCATCCTGAATCGATCCTCACCGACCATGGCCATCGGATGCTCCGCAATTTTCTCGGCCACATCGGACGCCAATGATGCGTGTATGGCAGGATGGCCGGATTTCCATGCCGGAGGAGGCGCATGTCTCGATAGCCGATCGCGGTCTTCTGCTCGGCGACGGTTTGTTCGAGACGATGGCGGTCCACAACGCACAGGTTTTCGATCTCGCCGCGCATCTTGAACGGCTCGCTTCCGGTCTCCGCGTTCTGGGTTTTGTCGAGGCGGTCGATCTCCCCAACCTTCGCGCCGGCATCGCGCGTTATATTGCCGCCGAGGAAGCGTCTTGCGCCGTCTTGCGCGTAACCGTGACCAGGGGAGCCGGCCCGCGCGGTCTCGCCCCGCCCGAGGCGCCTCGCCCAACGATTTTCATGACGCTATCGCCCATGCCGCCCGCGTGCGAAACTCCCCTTTCTCTCCATATCGCAACAGTGACGCGGCGCAACGAGCATTCGGCCCTCTCGCGCATCAAGGCACTCCCCTATCTCGACAATGTGCTGGCGCTTTCCGAAGCCCGAGCGCATGGCGCGGACGAGGCGCTGCTGCTCAATAGATGTGGAACCATTGCCTGCGCGACAGTCGCCAATGTCTTCGTCATCCGGGAGGGGCGCTTGGAAACGCCGCCCGTAAGCGACGGCGCATTGCCGGGGACGATGCGGGGGCTCGTGCTTTCGCTGGCGAAAGAAGCTGGGTTGGCACCAGCCGAAATTTCGCTCGATTTAAGCAGCCTTGCCGGGGCGGATCATGTTTTTCTGACGAATAGCATAAGCCGCATGATGGAGGCCAAGGACTGCGATGGCTTGCCGCTTGGGCGGCGAGCGGGCGACGCCGTCGAACGGCTGCGCGCCCTTATCGCGTCCCGGTTTGATGCAAGGGGAGCGCGCCGCGAGCAACAAATGAGCGCGCCGGGACCCAAGCAATAATTGCTTTTCCGCCTCATACCCCTATACTTGCCCTTCGAAAATACTTTCGCCAATGCAGTCAAGGCGCGGCTTCCGACCCGGGTGCCGGGGCCGCGTTCGCCAGGGTTCGCGTTTTGGGGGCATATTCGTAATAATTCCACTAGGGGCGCATGCGCGCGCCGCGCTTGAGCCGATCATCATCAATATGTTTAGGCGCGATCACGGCGCTGGTCTGGATGCGGCGGCGCGATCCGAGTTGGCCACGCACGTTGGAATGCGAAGCGCGGAAACATCGGCCGATCCCAAATAGTAGACTTTTCGGATATCATTGCGCGGGAAAATCACAACAAAGAGACCACGGGCGTTTCAATGTGAAGCGATCATGGCCCAAAGCACACCTTAAGGAACACGACAATGACCTTGATGCTCGCGAGCGTGACCAACCCGGCCGAGGCGGAAGCGGTCCGGGCCGGAGGCGCCGACATCATCGATCTGAAAGACCCGGCAAAGGGCGCGCTCGGCGCGCTTGATGCCGCTGTCGCGGCCGACATCGT
>DASYNQ010000380.1:0-6290 GCA_036008425.1 Methylocella sp.
GACGGCCGAAGGAGATTTGATCTTCGCGCCAAGCGTCGAGGCCATGTACGGCGAGGGTTTTGCCACGACGATCACCTTGGCGGGGCCCGCCGCCGTGGGCCTCGAGGATCGTTTCCGGCCAACGCATTTTGCCGGCGTCGCGACCATCGTGGCAAAACTCCTCAACCAGTGCCGCCCGGATGTCGCGATGTTTGGCGAAAAGGATTTTCAGCAGCTCAAGGTCGTGACGCGAATGGCGCACGATCTCGATTTCGAGACCGAGATTCTGGGCGTGTCCACCGTGCGCGAGGCCGATGGCCTGGCTCTGTCGTCGCGCAATATCTTTTTGCCGCCAAAAGAGCGTGCGCTTGCGCCAAGCCTTCATGCGGCGCTTCGCCGCTGCGCCCAGGACATCAATGGGGGAGTTGCGATTGATGCCGCGCTCGATACTGCCCGGGCCGCTATTGCCGCGGCCGGTTTCGTCACGGACTATTTCGAAGCGCGTCATGCCGAAACCCTTTGCCCCATCGCGTCGCGCGGCGAGGGACCGGTCCGGCTTCTCGCCGCGGCAAAGCTCGGCAAGGCGCGTCTCGTCGATAATATCGCCCTTTAGGCTTGCAATCCGGCCAGTCAACCGAAGACGCCTCCGCAAGCAGGAAAAATATGGCAAGCTCGAGCGCATGATGTCCCGTTCCAGCGATCATTGAGGGAAACATGCTTCATTTGCTCCGTTCCCTCACCCCCAATCAGCGCCGCGCGGTCATTGCGAGCTACCTTGGCTGGACCCTGGACGCTTTTGATTTCTTCATCCTTGTCTTTGTGCTGAAGGATGTGGCGCAAGAATTCCACATCGACGTGGAGACGGTCACTTACGCGATTTTTCTTACATTGGCGGCAAGACCCGTTGGGGTGCTGCTGTTTGGCCTCGCCGCCGACCGCTACGGCCGCCGGCCGGTGCTTATGGTCGATATTCTGCTTTTTTCGATGCTTGAATTTGCGACCGGCTTGGCTCCTAGCCTCACCATATTTCTGATCCTGCGGCTGGCTTTCGGCGTGGCTATGGGCGGCGAATGGGGCGTCGGCGCGGCGCTCGCGATGGAAACGATCCCTCCCCAAACGCGAGGCGTGGTCTCGGGGATACTTCAGACCGGGTATCCGAGCGGCTATCTTCTCGCCGCGATCACCTATTTCGCGCTTTATGGACTGATCGGCTGGCGCGGCATGTTCATGATCGGTGTCCTGCCGGCGCTGCTCGTTTTGTATATTCGCGGCAAGGTCGAGGAATCGCCGGCTTTCTTGGCGCGCGCCCATGCAAAACAAGGCGTTGGTCTCGTCAATATGCTGCGCAGCCACGCCGGACGGTTCCTCCATGTCGTATTGCTCATGACCACATTCAACTTCCTCAGCCATGGGACGCAGGACCTCTACCCAACATTCCTGCAACTTCAGCATCATTTCTCGCAGCATACGGTCGGGCTGATCGCGATCGTCTACAATATTGGCGCGATCCTTGGCGGACTCTTGTTTGGCGCGCTTTCGCAACGGATCGGCCGGCGCCGAGCGATTGCGCTCGCGGCGCTTTTGGTTCTCCCGCTCATTCCGGTTTGGGCTTATGGCGCGGGCCCGGTTACGCTGGCGGTTGGCGCTTTCCTCATGCAGTTCGCCGTTCAGGGAGCCTGGGGCGTGGTCCCCGCGCATCTCAACGAACGTTCCCCCGAAGACATGCGCGGGACGTTTCCTGGCTTCGCCTATCAGCTTGGCAATTTGCTGGCCTCGGCGAACGCCACTCTTCAGGCGGGCATTGCCCAAGCCAATGGCGGAAACTATGCTTTCGCGCTCGCGACCGTCGCCGCGATCGTCGCCATGATGCTTGCGGTCCTCGCTATTTTCGGTCCCGAAGCGCACGGCGTCAAATTCGCCGGCGCTCAGGTCAATCCAGACGACCGCCTGACGTGGCGACCATGACCAGACACCAAATGATCGTTCGGGTGACGATCAGCGGCTATGTCCAGGGTGTCGGCTACCGCGCCTGGATGGAAATGGAAGCCCGTGCGCTCGGCGTTAGGGGCTGGGTAAGAAACCGCTTGAACGGCGATGTCGAGGCTCTCTTCGCCGGTCCGCCGGACGCCGTCGAGGCGCTCTGCGCGGCATGCTGGCGTGGTCCCCCGCAGGCGCTCGTCGACAAGGTTGAGGTCGTGGAAGCGGACCCGGCGGCGCTCGGGCCCGTCGCGGGCTTCCGCCAGATCCCCACGCGTTAGGGAGCCTCACCCGCCACGGCGTTGCGTGAAACGCTCGCCATCGCCGGTGTGGAATTGACCCATGCGCGCAAAGGCTGCCAGAATGCGCGCGACGGAAGGCTCGATTTTTTGTCCTTGCCGGAACTTTGCGGCGATCGATTGCGCGTCGAGGGGCGCGCTCGCTTCCGTCAACGCCGCGAACACGGCCGCCGTGCGCTCCAGGTCGCTTGCGGGGAAGGCCGGTTTCTGCGGCTTCGCGGCGGCGATGACGAGCGGCGCTTCGAGCTGCTCCCCGGCTTCTTCGGCGCGCTGTTCCGGCGCGACACCCGCCCGCGCACGCTGATAGTCGGGGCGCAGCCAGCGCACCAGGCCGCGTTTTTCCTCTGCCGCCCGCTCGGCGTTTAGGGCCACGAGTTTGGCTAGGATTTCGTCGTCCGAAAGATTTTCCGGCCAGCCGTAAGCCTCCGCAACTAGCGCATCGAGCCTTTCGTGAAGCTCCTTGAGGATTAAAACGAGTCCTTTGGTTTTGATCGCTTCGTCGTGCTCGTCGAGTTTTTCGCCCGCGCGTTTTTTTTCCAAAACATTGTAGAGCTGCGTGAGAGTCAGGCCGGGGTGTTCGGCCTGCACTTGTTTGCGCAGGCCGTCGAGTTCCTCTGCCGTGGCGCGGATGCGGGCTTTGAGGGTTTCGGGCGGGTCGGGGAAGGGGAAAGGATCGAAGACGCGCGACTTCGAATATCGAGGATCATTACCAACGCCGAGCCATCCGCCAGCTCGCAATGCCCAGACAAGATGAAAGCGCGACGAGAGAACGCAAAGGAAAAACGCGTCGTCGAGAGCAATGGCGATAATCATGTGATCAGGAACAGTTCCCGATGGCAGAAGCTGAAAAACGCGATGCTTGGCAGTTTCTGTCGTGGCAATGTAGCGGCCAATAGAGTTCAGAGCGGGGCGAAACGTTCGTCGCGGCTCCCCAAAAACCCACCAACGGTCACGAAAAGCACGCCGATTATTCACGTCACGGCTCGGTTTTACCTGTTGCAATACATGTTGATAAACATGCGGAAACTCATGCCGAACAGATTCAGCCGACTGTCCAAAAAGGTCAATGACGAATTTCGGCCGGCGGACACGGACTAAATCGCCGCCGTTGATGTAGGGCCGGATCACCCGCGCGGCGCTTTTGCCTTCACGCCTTTGAAGCTCCTCGGCTATCGATTGTGAGAGGATAAAGCCGCTCCCGGCGAGCATCATACCGTTGCAAGACAGCCCTTCGTTAGCCTTCAGTACAATGGCGCCAGTAACATCCGCCCCAACGGTAAAATCCGCATTGATCCGGCCGCATGTCTCTCGCGTCTCGACGATTGGCGCATCGGTTTCGAGGCCTTCTTCCCTCGTGACCTCAAACAAGCGGCCTCCATGTAATCCTGCCGTTGCTACAGTCATGGCAATTCGAACGGCCGCAGCGTCGCGTGTAGCCTTCGTCCAGGGATGATCCGGAATAGCCATAAGGAGCGAGATGGGAGCCTTGGCCTTGAAATGCCGCTCCACAATTCGCCGATTAAAAACTTGCGTAATAGAGTTCGTCGTAACGAAATCAAAGCGCGTCAACTGCGTGCCTTTACGGGTCAGGAGTTCCGCCGCCCGATCCCACCAATACATGACGAAATCGGCACTTTCATTTACATGCGGATGCGCGGCCCACAATGCTTCCACATATTCGTCGGTAAAGGCCGCTCGCATGATCGCGCCTTTGCCAACAAAAGGCGGATTGCCAACAATGAAATCCGCCTCAGGCCATACCGGCCGCTTTGGGTTTTTGTAGCGATAGACCTCGACCTTATTTCCTTCCGTATCCGTCCGAGCGATCGGACGGGCATGTTCGTCGCGAAGTAGTTCTTTCGCGTCCCATGCGAGCACGGCGTCGCGCACGTCGATCGTCTTGAAATCGCGCAGGATCGGCTCGGGCGGCATTCCTCCGCGCGTGCGAAAATGCCATTGCAGATAGCCGATCCATAACACCAGCTCGGTGATTGCCGCCGCGCGGGGATTGACTTCAAGTCCCAAGAACTGGTGCGGGTCGATGGTCTGGCCCCGGAGCCAGTGGAGCGCCTCCTGGTCTCCTGCCAATGACGCCAGAGCCTCCAAAACCTCGCCTTCGAGCTGCTTCATTAATTCAAGCGACACATACAAAAAATTTCCCGTGCCGCAGGCTGGATCGAGGATGCGGATTTCGCAAAGTTTTGCGTGAAAAGCCTGCACCAGCGCGGCAGCGCTCTTAGCGTCGCCCTCGCCGCGTTTGGCCTCCGCCGTTGCCTGGACATTCGCCCATTCGGCCTTGAGCGGCTCGAGAATCGTCGCGACGACCAGCCGCTCGACATACGCGCGGGGTGTGTAGTGAGCACCAAGTTTGCGCCGCTCGGCGGGGTCCAAGGCCTGTTCGAGAAGCGTGCCGAAAATGGCGGGCTCGACCTTGCGCCAATCACGTTTCGCGGCCTCGTAAAGTTCGCCGATTTCCTCGCGCCGCAGCGGCAGCACCGTGCGGCTCTTGAACAAATAGCCATTGAATTGCCTAACCTCCTTCTCAATGGCGTAGGCGAAACCGCCGTTGTCCATCGCTGCCCACAGCTGCTCGACGCGATGACAGAAGTGGGAAGGGTCGTCGATGCATTTTTTTAGCACATCGCTGAAACTGTCCTTCGGCAGCAATTCGACGCTTTGGGCGAACATGGTAAAAAGGCAGCGCATGAGAAAAAGTGCGACCATCTCTGGATCATGCTTAGTGTCTTCGAGATGCTTGGAAACCTTTGCCAATCGTTCGGCGATCTCGCGCGTGACTCTCGCCGTAATTTTTGCCGGATCGAGTTTTTGCGGATCGAGCCAGATCAGGCGCAGCCGCTCGCGAACCTCTTCTTGCCGGAGCTCTTCGAGATAGATGCGAAACCCCTGCCGATCGGGAAACTGGGCATAGTTTTTCCCCTGGCCGGTGAAGTCCGCATAAATCTCAAAACAATGGCCGACGTCGCAGACAATCAGGAACGGCGGCCAGCCTTCGATTGCTGGCAGCGCCTTGGCGTATTGCTCCGCCTGCTGGCGCGCGTTCAACATGAGAACATCCCATGCCCGCGAGGCGGTGCGGCGGCCGCGCAGGGCGGTCTCCTCGGGCTCGGGACCAAAGAGGCTGCTTTGCAGCTCTTTCGGTTTGCCCGGCTTGCGACTTTGCTTCGCCTCAAGGACGAAGGAGCCGCGCTTATAGAGGTCGATGCGTCCGCGCGCGGCCGAACCGTCCGGCTCTCGAAAAGTGACAGCGCGCTCGAATACATAAGCATTCAATGCCGTGTCATGGGACGCAGGATCGGGGCGTCGCACCTCCAATGCGTCGCAAAGCTCTGAGAGGAACGGCGCGTAATTGGCGCGTTCTTGGCCGCCGTCGCCGGCAGTCCAGCGAGCGATGAAGAAGTCGAGTTTGGCAACCGGCGCGTTAGGCATGAGCGTGGCGGCAATCATGCCTCATCGAACCGGAAAGCTCAAATCCGCGCGCGAAATCGCGCGGCGGCATTGAGAGCACACCAGGCCGCCGTGATCGCCTATTCCAACGGCGACGCATCGGCACTCTCGCCGGGCTCCGGCTCCTCGCTGGTATCTTGATTTTGTCCGTCTTTCGCTGCCGCGGCGAGCGGCACGGCGCGGCCCCAGCCGCGCTTCGGCGCGGGCGACCAGGGCCGGTCCTCGTCGGCCGCGCGGGCCGCGCGCATTTGCACACCACCGTCCTTGGCAAAAGCGAGAGTGAGCGCCCCGGTTTGCTTGAGCTTTTCGCGGTCGATCACGATGGCAGCGGCGCAGCCCAAGGGCGCGAAACGCGGGGTGACGATAATATCCGCGCGGGTGCAATCCTCGGCGAATGCCTGCGTGTCGAGAACGAGGGCGACCGTCCGGCCGGAGGCGAGATGGCCGACGCAACCGAGCTTGTCGCAATTTGCCTTGGTCACAGCCTCGGAGGCCAGGCGTCCGTCGGCGTCGGCGCGCAGCCATTGCTCGGCCGAAAACGCATTCCGGCCACGGCCGATCACCGCGAGC
>DASYNQ010000381.1:0-7548 GCA_036008425.1 Methylocella sp.
TTGCTGGTCGAGCGCGGCACGCATGGATTCGATTTCCGACACATCCGCCGCCATTCCGGCCGAACCGGAGCCCGCCGGCGCCTCGACAATTTCGAGCATGCGACGCTCGCCGGCAACGACCGCCGGAGCGCGCCCGTGCCAGACTGCTCCTGTCCCCCGCGACGCAGCGCTCGCCTCGCGCGCCTGACGTTCGACAAGCTCGATGCCGCGCAAGACCGTGGTCTCACGATCCTTGGCTTCGACCGCGCGGGCATAGGCGGCATTGACCCAGCTCAATTTGCCGCCGCCGTCCCGCACCCACGCCGGGTATGGAACTGCATTGAGCAGTGCCCGCAAGGCGTGGAGTTGCTCGATTGTGGCCGCCTGCAACTCTTGGAGGCGGACGGCATCGAGACGATCGCCGGAGACATCTCTGATCCGCAGGACGGCAAGGCCGCTAACCGGGCGCCCCTCGATTTCGAGATGCCGCCCGTCCAAACTCGCGACGTTGGCGCGGAACGATTCGCCCCGTGCGCGCAACCGCGCGACGGAGTTGTCGAGAGTTTGCGCCGTCCCTGGCGGCAGCCAGGACCCGAAGGCAAGCACGCGGCGGGGATTCGACCGGTCCCCGGCAACCCGAAGATCCCCTTCGATATCGGGCTCCTCGCCCGATCCTCCCCAGGCAACGATGATCTGGGTTTCGGCGCGAAGAAAAAGCTCGGCGCGGTCGAGCTTCGCGCGTAACGCCGAAAGCTCAAGATGATGGGTTGCCTCGTGTTCCATCCAACGCCGCCGCCGGGATAGGTAAAGCAGCGCGGCAAGCACCGGAAAGGCGATGAGACCGGCGATCAGCGACAGTCCCGCCGCGCCCGCTTGGCCGCGCAAACTCGCGGCGACCCCCATTTGACCGGCGGCTTCGCCCAGCTCCGGCGAGGCCACCAGGAGGACAGTGCAAATCCCGGCGCAAGTCCCGGCATACCGCGCGAATGTCATCTTCCGCTGGCGCCAGCAGCCCTCCATCCATCCCTCCCGGCACGGCCAAACCGGGCCTCTTACCGCGCGAATCAGCCAACTTTATGCAAATCTTGCCATTATTGCGAAACCGATGAGGATTAGGGCTACCGCGAGCATCGCGCGAGACGCTCTTTCCGCGGCGATCCGCCTCATCGTCGGCAAATTTTCTTGTGCGAAGCAGGTTTTTCGGACGATCTTCCGCATCCCGGTCATCCGGCGGCCGGAGGACAGCTTTTGGCCGCCTTGCGGCAAGCGATTGTATCGCGCACTTCGATCGTGACATGCGAGAGCATTCGGAACCGGCTGAGCCGCGACCGGTAAAATTCCGCATCGCGGGGTTTTGCCGTCATGATCGAGACGATCGCGCCGAGATGGCCGGGGCCGAGCCGCCAGACATGGAGATCCGCCAAGCGGTCCCCGTCGCTCTCGATGGTGCGCCGCAGCTCTTCGGCCATTGCATTATCGGGGTTCATATCCAGGAGCACGCCGCCGGTGTCGCGAATCAGGCCATAGGCCCAATTGGCGATGACCAAGGCCCCGACGATGCCCATGACCGGGTCCATCCAGACCCAACCAAAAAAGCGCCCGAGGAGCAGCCCGCATATCGCGAGCACCGAGACCGCCGCATCCGCCGCCACATGCACGAAAGCCGCGCGCATGTTGTTGTCCCGTCCAGCCGCGGAGGCGGACAGAGCGCCGCCATGTCCGGACTCAACGAAATCGAGTTCGTAAGCATCGGCGTGATCAAGCCCCGCGAGCCGCAAGCGGGCCTTGAACGCATGCGGCTCGGGAATTTCATCCACCGATTCGAGAAAAGCCCCGCGATCGGCGAAGCGAAAATTTTGCCGCGCGCCGCCGGGCCGTTCGGTTTCGATCGACGCGGCCCTATCGCCAAGCACTGACGCAGGTTCGAGATTGTCCTCGCGGCGCAGCCGGAAACGCGGCGGCACGCCATCCTCGAATACCTCCAAAAGCAAAATTCCCCGCCCGGTGTCGATGCGGCGAGGCTCGTCATGCGCATGCGCGTCGTGCCCCCCACGATGCCTTACCCCATGGCCATGCGCATGGCCATGATGATCGCCGCCGCCCGCACTTAGGAGCCAGGCGGTGGCAATGTTCACGATGAGACCGCCGGCCGCGATCAAAATCGCCTCGTCGAAATGGATCGTTACCGGCGAAAAAAGACGCACGGCCGCCTCATAGCCGATCATCATGGCTATGATCGCAAGGACGAGGGCGCTCGAAAATCCGGCGAGATCGCCGAGCTTTCCCGTGCCGAACACGAAGCGGGGATCATTGGCGTGCGTGCGCGCATAGGAATAAGCCACGGCCGCGATCAAGAGCGCCAAGGCGTGGGTTGCCATATGAAAGCCATCGGCGACCACGGCGAGCGACCCAAACAGGGTGCCGCCGGCGATTTCTGCGACCATCATGAATCCCGCGAGCGAAATCGCGGCCCAAGTCCTGCGCTCGTTCGCCGCATGGCCGGCGCCAAGAAAAATATGGCTGTGTTCGCCGGCAGCCACGGCGTCCTGGTCGTTCATCATCCCTCCTGCTTGGCCCGGACCTCATCTGAAATAGCTGTGCACGACCTCGATCAGTTGCGCCGCCGCGTCGGCGTCGAGCGCCTCCGGGTTCTTGGCGGGATCGACCAAATGAGTGCGGATGTGATCCTCGACCACCTCCACCAGCAGGCTGTTGATCGCGCCACGGCACCCGGCGATCTGATGCATGATCTGCGCGCAGCCTGCCTCACCGTCGAGCGCGCGCTCAATGGCTTCGACCTGTCCGCGAATGCGGCGCACCCGGTTCAGAAGCTTTTGCTTGTCGCGAATGACGTGGCCCATGCCCGGTTTTCTTCCGCGGGACTGACGTTGGTATAGGTGGGTATCCTATACGCCGTGGTCAACGAGGTCAACGAGACGGCCCCAGCCCAAGTAAACGCTGGAAGACCGGCGGGCTTGCATTTGTCTGCGAAGTGGACTTCGGTTCACGCAGACAAATGCGGCACAACATCCAGATTTTACGTCTCCTTACAGTTTTGCCGCTGGCGCTTTGCTGGCCGGCGCGAGTCGTCCCGGCGCTCGATCAAGCAAATCCCGCGGACCGATCCGCGCCCATCCCCGAGAGCTTTCAAGACTTTTTGCAAAGCCTCTGGCCGCTTGCCGACCAACAAGGGATCGCGCGCGGAACCTTCGACGCGGCCTTCGCCGGGCTTGTGCCAGACCCCGCCGCGCCCGCCGCGTCAAATAGCCAGGCGGAATTCGACAAGCCTCTCAAATCCTATCTCGACGAAGCCGTTTCGCCCCGCCGCATCGCGCGCGGCCGCGAATACCTGATTAAGTGGCAAGACGAACTCCAGCAGATCGAACAACGCTTCGGGGTGCCCCGCGAAATCCTTCTCGCGGCTTTCGGCATCGAAACGGACTTCGGAAAAGCAAAGGGCGAAAAGGATGTCGTCCGCTCGCTGGCGACCTTGGCTTACCGCCGCCAGGACCGGCCGGTTTTCCGCGACGAATTGATCGGCGCGCTTGTCATGCTCGACAAAGGCGGCGTTGCCCGCGCGGCGATGAAAGGCTCCTGGGCCGGCGCGATGGGCGGGCCGCAGTTTCTTCCCTCCGCTTTTCTCAAATATGCGGTCAGTTACGCGGGACGAGGCTCGCCCGATATTTGGAACAATCCCCTCGATAGCCTGGCCTCGATCGCGAATTTTTTACGTCAATCCGGTTGGCAGCCTGGCGTCCCCTGGGGAACCGAAGCGATCCTGCCCAAAAATTTCGGCTTTGCCTCGTTACATGGCAGCTTTGCCGCCTTTGCCGCAGAGGGCGTCAAAAGCGCCAACGGGGACGCGTTTCCGCAAGGCGACGCAACCTTGTTCCTCCCCTCCGGCGCCGCCGGTCCAGCTTTCCTTTTGTCGGCAAATTACTGGATTCTCAAGGCTTATAATAATTCGGATTCCTACGCCCTTTCGCTTAGCTTGCTCGCGCAGCGGATCGAAGGCAAACCCGCGCTGCGCGGCCGTTGGCCGGAGGCAAAGATTTTTTTGAGCCGGACGCAAAAGGCGGAGATTCAGCGCTTGCTCGAAATCCTCGGGCTTTACCCTGGGCCGATCGACGGCCGTCTCGGGCAGGCCTCGCGCGACGCGGTCCACGATTTCCAACTTAGCACAAAAGCCGCTCCGGCCGACGGCTATGCCACACCGGAACTGTTGGGGCTTCTCGCGGCGGAAGCGGGCCGCGGGCCTGGCCGGTAATCTGTATAATTCCAAGTCGCGTGGACGGCTCCGGCGCCGGGCGCGCTCCCGGCACCCATCCCTTGCGGCTAAGCGGGGTGATTCCCGCATTAGAATCTCTTCCGCCACGAAGCGACGCAACGCCAGTTCTTCATCACATTGCGGCAGATTTGCATGGGCGAGATGAATATGGGCGAGATGTGTTCCTCCTAACGTCATGCCCTTTTTGAGGGAATGACCGATGCCCACTCTCGTGTGGCAATTGAGGCGATGCGCCTTGGTTCCGCGGCGAGAGCATTCCATGCGGCGCAACACGGATCAACAGCTTTTGAAGACGCGGTTGCCGAGATGGTTCTGGCGCAGGAACTGCCAGATGTTCTCTGGACCTTCTTGATAAACTACCGCGACGAGGATGAACGCCATCTGGTGGCATTCCGTTCGGTGCCGTCGTTTGGACCGACTTCCTTACGTGCCCTAATTCTTCTCCCTGTCGACGAGTTTGTTGGCGCCGATCCAGGGCATCATCGCCCGCAGCCTCGCGCCGACTTCCTCGATTGGGTGCGCGGCCGCCTTCGCCCGCATCGCCTTGAACGAAGTCTGGTTGACCTCGTTTTCGAGCATCCAATCGCGGGTGAAACGGCCAGATTGAATGTCGTTCAAGACGCGCTTCATTTCGGCCTTGGTTTCCGCCGTCACGATGCGCGGGCCGGTGACATATTCGCCATATTCGGCGGTGTTCGAGACGGAATAATTCATCGTGGCAATGCCGCCCTCATGGATGAGATCGACGATGAGCTTCACCTCGTGCAGACATTCGAAATAAGCCATTTCCGGCGCATAGCCCGCCTCGACCAAGGTGTCGAAACCGCTCCGGATGAGTTCGACGAGGCCGCCGCAAAGCACCACCTGTTCACCGAAAAGATCGGTCTCGCATTCTTCCCGGAACGTCGTTTCGATGAGGCCGGCGCGACCGCCGCCGATCGCCGACCCATAGGAAAGGGCGAGGTCATGCGCGTTGCCGGAAGGGTTGCGCGCGACCGCGACAAGACAAGGCACGCCGCCGCCGCGCTTGTATTCGGACCGCACGGTATGGCCCGGCCCTTTCGGCGCGACCATCAACACGTCGAGATCCGCGCGGGGCTCAATGAGATTAAAATGAATGTTGAGGCCATGCGCGAACATCAGCGCGGCGCCCTGCTTCAGGTTAGAGCGGAGATGATCGCGATAGATGTCGCGCTGCAATTCGTCCGGCGCCAACATCATCACGACATCGGCCCATTTGGCGGCATCGGCGACGCTCTTCACTTCCAGCGCAACGGCCGCCGCCTTCTTGGCCGTGGCGGAATCCTCGCGCAACGCGACGCAGACCTCTCTGACGCCTGAATCCCGCAGATTCAAGGCATGCGCATGGCCCTGGCTCCCATAGCCGATGACCGCGACTTTTCGGCCCTTGATGACATTGATGTCGGCATCGGAATCGTAATAGACGCGCATGGCGTGACATTTCCTCGTTCGATGGTGAGATCAATGACCGTCTCAAATGGCATGGATTTAGGTTTTAGACCAGTCTAAAAACCTTTCGATCCAGTCCTGTGCTTGAACGTTCCCGTATGGCGAAGCTCAAAGCTCCAGGCGACAGGCGGAGGCGATACCATGATGAACCGGTTTCTCGGATTTGCAATATTCTGGCTCCTTGTGCTGGCGACCGCCTTTGTCGCGGAACCCTACATGGTTGCCTGGCGGTTCTCCGCGACGTCGCCGCGGACGATCACGCCACGCGCGGATCTCACCGAGGCGGAACGGACGACGATCAAGCTTTTTCAATCCGTTTCCCCTTCGGTCGTGTATGTTTTCGCGCGGACGAAGCCGCAAAACCTTTTCTCGCAAGGGCAGGAAGAGAGCGAAGTTCAGACGGGAACGGGAATCGTTTGGGATGCCGCCGGGCATGTGATCACCAATTACCATGTCATCAAGGGATCCGACCAGTTTGCCGCGCACCTTCCGTCGGGAGAGTCAGTTTCAGTTCGAGTCGTCGGCACCGCCCCAACTTACGATCTGGCCGTGCTCCAACTGGAAAGGATCCCTTCACCGCTTCACCCGATCGCGCTAGGCAGTTCCGCCGACCTGCAGGTCGGCCAGTCTGCCTTCGCCATTGGCAATCCCTACGGTTTGGAGCAGACTCTAACCTCGGGGATTGTCAGCGCATTGAACCGGCAAATACCAACGGCCGAGGGGCATGAAATCGCCGGTGGAATCCAGACAGATGTCCCGCTCAATCCCGGAAATTCCGGCGGTCCTTTGCTCGACAGCTCCGGCCGTTTGATCGGCGTCACCGAAATGATCATATCGGGTTCGGGAGCATTCGTTGGCGTAGGCATCGCGATACCGGTCGATGACGTCAATCGTGTTGCGGCGCAGCTCATCCGTGAGGGTCGTGTGCCAATACCGGGTGTGGGCATCGCCGCGGCGACCGAAGCCGCCGCCGCGCAGGCTGGTATCGAGGGGGTAATCATCCTCCGGGTTTATCCCGACTCTCCGGCCGCGAAAGCCGGCCTCAAAGGAGTGACCGCCAGTGGCGACGTCGAAGACGTAATCACCGCCGCGAATGGGAAGCCGGTTCACGACGTGACCAATCTTGCGCGGATTTTTGAACAGATCGGCGTCGGAAAAACGGTAACGCTGACGGTCGCGCGGGACGGTCAGTCGCGGTCGGTGGACGTCATGCTTGCCGATGTCTCCCGCAACCAAGGCTAGCGCATGATCGTTGAAAGCCGGAACCGGCTGTTCGAACACGATCGCGCGAAGCTAAACTAGGGCGGACGCGGCCTCACATCGGATTTGGCCCGCGCGACATGGCGGCGACGCCGGTGCGCGACACTTCGACGAGACCGATCGGCCGCATGAGGTCGATGAACTGGTCGATCTTGCCGACGGCGCCAGTAAGCTCGAACACAAAGCTCTCGATCGAGGCGTCGATCACCCGCGCGCGAAAAGCCTCGGCGAGCCGCAAGGCTTCGTCGCGATCGGTCCCCTTGCCGACGACCTTGATCATCGCGAGTTCGCGCTCGACGGCATTGCCCCGCAATGTCAGATCGGTGACCTTGTGGATCGGCACGAGCCGCTCCAACTGATGGCCGATTTGCTCGATCGCCTCCGGTGGCCCGGAGGTGACGATAGTGATCCGCGAAAGATGCTCGGCATGGGCGACCTCGGCGACCGTCAGGCTCTCGATGTTATAGCCGCGCCCGGAAAACAGCCCGACGACGCGGGCGAGAACGCCCGGCTCGTTATCGACCAGGACCGAGAGCGTGTGGACCTCGATA
>DASYNQ010000382.1:0-2803 GCA_036008425.1 Methylocella sp.
CCTGCTTCAATTCCGCCCCGCGCATTTTGGCCCGCGTCGATAATCGTCTCGCCCGCTTCGCCTTTGGAAACCGCGACCCGCAATCGTGCCGCGCTCGCGATCATCCGGTCCACCGCTTGTCCGGCCAGCGTGTTGATGCTCAGACCGTTCATACTCAAGTTCATACTCAAGGTGCGATTCCCTTCCCACGGTTGGCGTTTTTAGTTTGGGTATGTTCAAGTCTGCCGAGAATCAATTTGGTCCGCGCATCGACAAGCGACCGAGCGCGCGCGGGCTTTGCCGCGCGGGCCTTTATCGTGCACAAAGGGTCGTACGGCTGCAACCCGCTCCGCGCTTTCTGCCGGTCCGACGTCCAATTTGGCCAGTCGAATTCCGGCATGAAGGAGATTTCGCGCCTGGCATAGGCTATTCCCGCCGCCGCGGCGCCAGCAAATTCGAGCGGGCGCCGCGGCAGGCGGCCGAGGCAGGCATCAATATGGGCCCGGAAAAGCGAGCCGCGGCGATCTTCGAAAATGTCGAGGGTCGCACCCGGCCGTGGATTGACTTCGATAAGCGTGTATTCGCTGTCTTCGACAAGAAAATCGATGCTGTTGAGACCACGGAGCCCGCTCGCCGCCGTTATCGCTTCCGCCGCGCGCCGTAGCCGGGTTTCCAGCCCGGGCGGCAGACCGGCCGGGCGAACGCTGCCGCCGAAACGAAAGGGTTGACCCGGTGCCGGCGCCGCCCATTGACGGCTCAGTCCCACGACCCGCGCTTTGGCTCCATCGCCCAGAAACAGTATCGAAACCGGCTCGCCCGCCGCGATGCGCTGGAAGTAGATTTTCTCGCCTTCCGCGCGAAACGCCCCAGCTGGCGCGACATGGCTTCCGCCCGATCCGCCGGCGCTTTTGACGAGCCAATGTTGGCGGTCCCTCGGCATGCGCGCGCTGATCTTAGGATGCGGAATGTTCAGGGCGGCGCAAAGCTCCGCCAATCGGACCGGATCCTTCGCGCTGCGCACCACCCTCGGGGCGTTTCCGAAGAGCGTCCAGCGCCGCGCGAGCGCCTCCAGGAGCCCGGCGCGATCCTCGAATCCCGCACCGTAGACGAGACCGCAAGGCGCCTCCCCGTGGGCGACCGCTTCGAGCGTGGCAATCAGGCTCTCGCCCTCAAATCCAGAGGCGAGACCTCCCTCGATAAGCCGGTTGGCGGCGCAGAAGCCGCGCGTATCGGAATCGTCGAAAAAATCGGCGAGAAGCGGCCTGTATCCAGCCCGTCGCGCGGCCGCCGCCAACGCCCGCCCCGACGGCGCCGCGATCAGAATCGCGGCGCCAGTTTCAGGCGATCTCACGCGCGAGAGCGAAGGCATCGCGAAAATCGAGGCTGATCGCTCTGGTCGAAGTCGCCATACGCTGGAACAATTCGGATTCCGTTTTATATTTCACATTGCCGATGGCAAGCGATCCAATCCCGAGAACGCCGCCGGCCAGTTCGACACCGTTCGCCATGGGATCGAGGCCTTCGACGCCCGGCGGCGGGACGGCGTTGACGTCGGCTACGACGAGCAGGGATTTCGCCGCCGCAAGCGTCGTTGCGGAGAGAAGTTGCACTCCCGCCGCCGCCGCGCAAAGTGCAACTTCCTTTCCGGCCAGCGCCGCGGAAATCTCCTCCGGCGTTTTTGCTTGGACGGCGTGGACATCAAGGCCAAATCTCTGCTTGATCTCGTCCGCCTTGGCGTTCACACGGCTCAACTCGCGTCCGGCGAGCGTCACGTCGGAGCCCTCCGACGCGGCGATAACGCCGGACGTGTAGCCGACCGGGCCGGTCGCTCCGAAGACTAGGATTTTCGTCTGGCCCAGCGCCTTAGCATTCTTTTGTTTGAGGATTCTCTCCACGCACGCGACCATCGCCGCAGCGGTGGTAAATGACCCGGCGGGGTCGGCAAAGGCGGAAATCTCGAACGGCTTCAAAAGTGTCTTGCGCAATTGTTCGAGCATGTCTAGCGCGAGCACGGCATCCTTGCCGCCGATGAAAACTCCGGTATGGACGGCGTCCCTCGGCGACCGCGAAAACATGGCGTCCTGCACCAACGGCGCGATGTCGTCGAGAGTGACGCCGGTATAAGGAGTGACGGAATCAAATCCCGCGTCGAGCGCCATATTCACGTCGAAAGGGCTCATGTGCCGGAGCGGAGTGAGCATGTGCAAAATGTTCTTCGTGGCCACGTGTCCTCCCCGGTCTTTTTGCCGCTACTTGATGGCAACGAGGGTTTTTCCCTCGACGAGCGCGCCGTGATTAACTCCTTTACATATGGCCATGTCTATCCCCCACGCGGCGGCTTTTTCCTGGGTGAGATCGCACAAGCGCCGCGCCTCAGTCGCATCTGCGGCGAATGCAAAGCCGGTCGGCCCCCAGGACGACTGGCCGGTTCCTCCCGCGCCATGCCGTCGCAGGTCCTCCATCACCCGCGCTACGGCGGCGCTCGCGTAGGGCGCGCCGCCTTGGGCGGGGGCAAAATAGTCCCCGGCGATCTCCTGGAGACGCGCGATCGCGTCGCCGAACGAACCGATATCGTGTTCGGCCAGCGCCGGCAACGCCTTGATGAGAACAAGCCGGCAGATTTCCGCGGCTGGGGCGGCTTCGAAATCGGCGAGGCGCGCGAAGGCGGCTTGCTCGTCGCCGCCGTGCATGCCTTCGGTTCGCGGGTCGAGGACGACAATCACCCGCCAGTCCGGCGGGAATTCCATGCGGGCGACGACCGGCGGCGTCGAGGTTTGCGCGCCGCGCCCGCCGTCGACAATGAAACCGCCGCACTGGAAAAGGC
>DASYNQ010000383.1:0-4574 GCA_036008425.1 Methylocella sp.
CCGTTCGCGACGAAGGCAAAGGAATCCGGGCGATCAGGATCGATCCCGAGCTGGTCAGCGAGCGGACGTCCCTCGGCCAACTGAATCGGAACGAAACGAAAGAGGCCGCGACGATCACGTTTGCTCACGAAATGGCAGCCGTGCGAGCATAGGACGCATACGCCGTCGAACAGGATCAGGCCCTGCGGCGAATTGCTGCCGCCGGGACTTTTTTGATCTACGGCGATTGACTGCTCCACCTGCATGAGAAAAGCAAACACCCGCGAGACGGCTGGCGCAACAGGAGTGGTCGTTGCCTTGGATGCTATCTCGAAAATGGCTGCTTGACAAATGATGCATGACGCACGCCGATGTTCGTGGTGAACCACCTGAGAATGACGGGAAGAGCATAGGGCACCTCAAAAAATAGGCGCTTCCCTCCACCGCGCAAATCAGATTCAAGGTTCTCATGCTCTGAGGGGGGGAGGTTGGCATGGGACAGCTTGGCTTCTTCGATTTGAACCGACGCTATGAATGCCTCATCGAAAGGAACGATCCGCTGGTGGCGATTGGGGCGATGGTTCCGTTCGAATCCTTCCGGCCAAAGCTGCATGCGGCGCTGATTAAAGGCGAGCTTCGCAGGAGCGAAGTGGTGCCAATGTGCAGGATTATCACGCCGGCGGGCAGGCTGACTGCCCGTATGACGCCTTCCTCGTCAAGCCGCCCGACTTTCAGCAAATGCTGGATACGATAAAATCCCAGACGAAGATCGAATGGATTTACGAAGTCCCGGCAGGCGGGGCGGTCGAGCCCTCGCTGCATGTGGTGCCGATCGTCATCTCGATGAACTTCTGCAGCTGGGTCGAATAGGTTACGTACGCGGCATCGAAGCAAAGCTCAAGGAATGGGAAGCGGCCGAACCGGAGGCGGCGACCTTTATCGCGGGTTTGCGGACGATGGTTCGCCAGTTCGAGCTGAAAAAATACATGGAAGTTCTGGGGCCCATCCGACGTCATGAGTGAGGCGCCGAAACGCCGCGATAAAATCCTTGCCGTCGATGACACTCCAGCAACGCTCGGTCTGTTGACCGAGGCACTCGAAAAAGCGGATCTGACGGTCTTGGCGCGATGGCGAAAGGGCAGTTGGCCTGCTCGAGGAAATCACCCCCGGACGGCTTCGAGACCTGCCGCCTCCGCATTTCCTCGCACCTTCCCGTTATCTTCATGACCGGTCTCAGCGAGACCGGTCATGTGGTTAAGCAGTTGAAATAATTGGTGCCGGTTGCAGGAGCAGCAAGTTGTCAGGCGTTTCTCATGCACCGGCCGGACGTGCCGGAAGTGTATGACGCTGACCTTGCCAACCTCTACGAGTGGCTAGACCTCGCTTGCTTCACTGCGGAGTTCGGGCGCGTGTCAACGTCCAAACGAGGAAAACGCGACCTCTATAACGATATCCTCGGCTGCATTCGCGAAATCGAAAAGCGTGGTCTTACGGTCCTGTCGGGAGTGATGAGCGCTCCACAGGAGGGCATTCCCGACTGGAAAGTCGCCGTCATCTCCGTGACACCCAAGCTTTCCGATCCCGGTGCATTGAAGCGCAGGCACGTCTTTGTCGATCGCCGCATTGTCGCCTTGCGACCTCAGCAGGCAACGTGAGTTACCACGATCTTGTCGCCACGCTCGTGTGGCCAGGTCGCCATCATCGTCGCCGTGCTGCTTTTAGCTGCCCGTTTGCGCGGCTTCCGCGGCCGCCGCGCAGGGTTCGGCCGGAGCCGGCGTGGCGGGCAACGGGAAGCTTGGGCACATGGGGGTTGGAATTTCGACCTCGACCTCGAGCGTCGAGACCACCTCGCCGCGCTCCATCTTGACCTTGATACCGTCCGAGTCGACCGGGAAGTGCTTGGCGATCACCGCCATGATTTCTTCCTGAAGAATAGCGATCAGATCGGACTTACCGGAGACGGCGCGCTCATGCGCGAGCAGGATTTGCAAACGTTCCCTGGCGACCGGCGCGGTGCGCGGCCGCTTGAAAAAATCGATGAGTTTCATGCCGCCCTCCGTCCGAACAGCTTGCCAAACAGGCCCTTCCTGTCGCTTGGAATTGTCATATCCAGGGCCTCGCCGTTCAGCCGCTTCGCCGCGTCGAAATAAGCGCGCGCCGGCGCGCTCACGGGATTGTTGAGGGTGATCGGCGAGCCGAGATTGGATGCGCGCAGAACCTCGAAGCTTTCCGGGATGATTCCGAGCAAGGGAATGGAAAGGATCTCAAGCACATCCTCGACATTCAGCATTTCGCCGCGTCCGGCGCGGGCGGCATCGAAACGGGTGATCAGGAGGTGCTTTTCGACGCGCTCGCCCTTCTCCGCCTTTTCGGTCTTGGAATCAAGAAGGCCGATAATACGATCCGAGTCGCGAACCGAGGATACCTCGGGATTGGTCACGACGATCGCGACATCGGCATGGCGCATGGCAAGGGTGGCGCCGCGCTCGATGCCGGCGGGGCTATCGCAGATCACCCAATCGAATTTCTCTTTCAACTCGGCGATGACGCGCGCAACGCCCTCATCCGTCAAGGCGTCCTTGTCGCGTGTCTGCGAGGCGGGAAGCAGCGACAGCGTCGGCACGCGCTTGTCGCGGATGAGAGCTTGCGCAAGCTTGGCGTCGCCTTGAACGACATTGATCAAGTCGTAGACCACGCGGCGCTCGGCCCCCATGACGAGATCGAGGTTGCGCAGCCCGACGTCGAAATCGACCAGAACGACATTTTTGCCCGCCGTCGCCAGCGCCGCGCCCAACGCCGCGGTGGAGGTCGTCTTGCCGACACCGCCCTTGCCCGATGTTACGACCAAAACCTTGGCCATGTTGCTGTCTCCCAATTTGTCTCAGTCCTGAGCGATCATCATTGAATCACCGTCGAGCCAGACCTGAATCGGCTGGCCGCGCAGGTGCGCGGGCATATCGTCGGCCACCATGTAAAGGCCGTCGATCGAAAGAAGCTCGGCTTCGAGCTTGCGGCAAAAAATCCGCGCGCGGGCATCGCGGGAGCCGGCGATCGCCCTGCCCCGCAACGTTCCATAGATATGGATCGAACCGCCGGCGATCACCTCGGCGCCCGAGGCCACGGATCCGACGACAATCACGTCACCCTCGGGGTGCACGATGCACTGGCCGGAGCGGATCGAACTGTCCAGCAGCAGGGAATTTGGTTGCTGCGATGGCGCGGCCACGGCGGTAGCGGAGCTAGCATCGCCGGGAGGAGAAGGAGCGTCGAAAAGAGGCGCCGCCGCGTCCGGAGCGGGATCGGAAAAAGGAGCGGGGGCAGGCGGCTCCGCGGCGGCGGGAGGATTATCGCCGGGGATAACGCTGGCCTGCCGCCCGCTCAAAAGCAGTGGCGGCATCGCGAAGTCGAGCCAGGACGGTTCGGCGCCTTCGATGCCCATCACCTTGACGTTGCGTCCGGCGAGGTTTTGCAAAAGCTCCGTGAGCCCCTGCTTGCCAGGCTGAAGAACCGCAAGGTCGAGCACGACTGGCCGCCCGAAGAAAAACCCCGGCGAACGTTCGAGCCAGGTGTCTAGCTCGGCAAGCCAGTTAGCCGCGGGCGGTTCTGGCGCCAAAACCATGGCGTGGTAGGAACGGCCATGAAACCTTATGGAATGCCGGGGGCTGGCAACTTCTGTCACGAGTGCGCCTCGAAATCGCTTTCGTCGATTTACGCAACCTATGGTTAACGTCTCGTTAAGGTTGCGGCTGCCAGCTTCAGTTTATCGCGGAGCGGCGCGGGAGATTGCCGCATGCTTCGCCGGACGGCCCGAAGGCGCTTCTTGGGCGAACGACAGACGCAGGCCAAGCGTCTCACATGACGCGGGGGCGGCGCAGATCGAGGGTCAGCGGGAACTCGGCGCACCGCTCCTCGGGGGGCACGTCGAAAGCGCCCGGCGTGTGGCCATGGTCCTGGAAGCGCGCAAGACGGCGTGCTTCCGCCTCGAAGCTATTGACCGGAAAGGTCTCGTAGTGACGGCCGCCGGGGTGCGCGACATGGTATACGCAGCCGCCGAGCGCGCGGCCGTTCCAGGCATCGACGAGATCGAAGGTCAAGGGGGCATGCACCGGAATCGTTGGATGCAGACCGGCGGCGGGTTTCCAAGCCTTGAAGCGCACGGCGGCAACCGCTTCGCCCGAAGTCCCAGTCGCGGTCAGGGGGACGCGGCGTCCGTTGCACGCGACGACGTGGCGGCCTTGCACCAGTCCGGTTGCCCTTATTTGCAAACGCTCCACTGAGGAATCGACGTAGCGCACGGTTCCGCCCGGAGCACCCTGCTCGCCCATCACATGCCAGGGCTCGAGCGCCTGCCGCAATTCGAGCTTGACGCCGCCATGCTCGACGGCGCCGTAAAAGGGGAAACGGAATTCAAACTGGGCCTCGAACCAAGCGGGATCGAACGCATAGCCTGCCCTCCTCAGATCGGCGAGGACGCCCAAAAAATCCTCCCAGACGAAATGCGGCAGCATGAAACGATCGTGCAGCGCCGTGCCCCAACGCACGAGATCGCCTTGCTGCGGTTGTTGCCAAAACCAGGCGACGAGCGCCCGCAGCAA
>DASYNQ010000384.1:0-6340 GCA_036008425.1 Methylocella sp.
GGCCGCGCGGAAGGGGTATTTTTCGAGGTGCCCTGTTTAAGAAAACTTTGAACAAAGCTGGAATCCCCTATATCGATGATTGTACTTTGCATAAAGACGGCATCCCCTCTATCGATGCTTCTGCTTCACGGCGTGTTCGCGCCTTTTTCGATAAATATGGAGCTGAACACATCTGCTTTTGTGCTTCCGATAATGTAAAAGAGCCAGGTCTGTACGTAGCTTTTCTCTAAGATGACTCAATGCTAAAAGTATGAACCAATAGATGTAGAGAAATTTAATAGAATATCACGTAGGACTATCCCACTACAAAGGATGCGCCTCTTCGGAAACGTTAAGAGCGCCAACCCATAATTAGAAATCGGCTCTAAGATCTCGACTGTATATTGCTTTGCGTCGTCAATCACAATGTCAGACATTTTGTTACCCTTTCCAATCTCAATAGAATTCCTCGGCTATGGGCAAGAACCCATAAAACTCCCCGACCTCCCGAAACTCTAGATGTAGCATCTTTTCTAGAAATGCATCGACGGGCTTAGAAGAAAGAACGTTTTCGATCCTATAAAGCAGTTCTGTCAATTCCACACAACATTCCTCACAATCGTCGTCACCATCCCGGTAAGGTTTGATATCAACCAGGATTGCCCGGATCAATGTGTCTAGCTCTTGGAGGTTCATAAGACACTCGCTAACCAGAACAATTCAATTAACTCTCGTAGAGCTAGATGAAACTTGTTTCGCCTCGACCGACGTTTTAATTTGGTATAACTATTCTGAGGCTACAAATATCGACGAAGCGGATGCTCGTTACATGCTGGTGAGTTGCAGCGCGTTCGCGAACTACCTGATTAGTAGATATGACAAACAACTGTAGTTATTGCCGCGCGCTCTGCTGTGATCGCACGTCAAGGCGAAGCCCGCAGCCGCCGCACAGTCAGCTCACCTGGCATAGGGCCGGCCGAACGGAAACGGAGGTTCTTCGTCATCATCGGCTTGCCCGTAATAACCGCCGAAGAACGGCGTTCCTACTCCATCCACCGGGTTAAAGACGCCGTAGCGATAGCCCTGATTTGCCGGAACCCAATAATTGTAGCGCGCGGCGTCGGCGGCGATCGCAAAGAGGACGGGGTTTTGCCACGGTGGGCGCTGATGGCGTACGCGATAGCGCCAAGCGCCAATACGATATTTGATCGGCAGCGGATAAAAGCCGAGCCCGCTATCGGGATCGCCGACTAGGGCAACAAAGTGCCCCGTCCGCCCTCTCAAAACGCGATGCGCGCGAAGCCCGTAGAGTCTGTTGCCATACCCGATGCTGCGGATATAGCTGCGGTGAAGCGTGCCGCCAACGTGCCTATAATGGAGGGTCCGTTTGGACGGCGAATGCGCCTGCGCGGCCGCGCCTGGCGCAAATGCGAACGTCGCGACGATCGCGAAAACCCATGCCTTCCAGCCCCGGTGCATTGCCCTGATCTCCAAAGTTTCAGTTGTGACAAACCGTCCTCTCCAGAGAACGGGCAGGCCATCCTTGCAGTTCCCCTGCCATCGCGCCGCAGTCCATCGCGTGGGGTAGTACATTCCAAGCGTGAGGGTGCGTCCTGCAGCGGAGCGGTCTTTCACGCGCCCATCAGCGCCGCCACATGCGCCGCGACGGAGCGGGCGAGCCCTTCGAGGTGATAGCCACCTTCGAGAACCGAGACGACGCGGCCCTTCGCGTGTCTCTCGGCAATTTCCATGAGCCGCTCCGTCGCCCAGGCAAAATCCGCTTCGACAAGATTGAGACCGCCGAGCGGATCGAGACGATGCGCGTCGAAGCCGGCCGAGATGACGATCAAATCCGGGCGAAACGCTGTTAACCGTGGCAGCAGCCTTGTTTCCATCGCCTGCCGGAACACCGCGCCATCGTCACCCGCGGCGAGCGGCGCGTTGACGACATTGTCATGTTCGCCGCGCTCGTCGCGAGCGCCGGTGCCGGGGAACAGCGGCATTTGGTGCGTCGAGGCATAGAGGACGGAGCGGTCGGACCAGAATATTTCTTGGGTTCCGTTGCCGTGATGCACGTCGAAATCGAGGATCGCCACCCGTTCGGCGCCATGCACGGCTTGTGCGTGGCGGGCCGCGATCGCCGCGTTGTTGAAGAAGCAAAACCCCATCGGCGAGGCGATTCCGGCATGATGGCCGGGAGGACGCAACGCGACAAAGGCATTTTTGGCGCCGCCGCGCATGACTTCATCGACAGCCGCCGTGGCGGCGCCGACGCAATGGCCGATCGCGGCAAAACTTTGCGCGCTCATCACGGTGTCTGGATCGAGATGGACTTTTCCGCGCGCTGGCGTTGCGGCCTCGATCGCGTCGACATAGTGCGCGGGGTGAACACGCAAGATCGCCGCGCGGTCAAGTCCGGGGGCATCCGCCCGGATCAGCTTCGCGAAGCGCTCGTGTTCGAGGGCCTCCGTTATCACGCGGACACGGTCTGGACGTTCTGGATGACCAGGCCCGGTATCGTGATCGAAATACGATGAGTGGCTCAAAAAAAGCGTGGTCACGTGGACAAACTCGCGGAACGCGGCGCCGGGCAGCCGGCGTCATGGGTTTTGCCGGGGCGCGGCCTCTTCCGCGTTTCCCGGATTTTGCCGGTTAAAAAGCTAAGAGCCAAGTTTGAGATTGGCACCAATGTCGGTCGCAGCGGCCGTGCCGATCCCTTATGGCGTCCCAAGCCTTCTGTCCATTTGGCCACGCCGCGTAAGAATAGTTTCGACCGCGGCGGATTCGGCAAAACCGCGACGATTTACGGTTGAACCAGCTCTCGACAGTTGGTTTGCTCCGGCTCGCGCGACTGGACCATGCCAGAATGTGGAACGATAACGGGCGTAACTTGAATTATATTGGAGTCGCGGATGACAATTCCGGGCACCGGGCGGATTTTGGAAGGACCGAGTGGCGCGCAACTTGCCTGGAGAGATCGATAGCTTGCTGGCCTGGCGTGCCGGCGGGCGGCTTCTTGTCCGACGCGAGCGCATCGCCCTGCTCGAAGCCGTGATGGAACACAAGAGCATCACCAAGGCGGCGGAAATAACCGGGTTCAGCTACAAGACCGCCTGGGATGCGGTCAACGCGATCAATAATCTTCTGCCGCGCCCGGCGTTCGTCACCCGCACCGGCGGTTCGCATGGCGGTGGCGCCGAAGTTACCGACGAAGGGCGGCGATTGATCCTGACCTTCCGCCGTCTCGAAGAAAAACTCGGCCGTATTTCGACGGCGATCGCGGCGGAAGGCTTGGAGCATGACCAAGACCTTCTATTTTGGGGCATCGGTCTGAAACTCAGTGTCCGCAACGCGCTTTTCTGCAAGATTGTCAAAATCACGCGAGCTCCCATCAATATCGAAGTCAAGCTCGAAGTTTCGCCCGGCCTCATCGTCACCACGGCCGTCACCAATGCGAGCGTGAATGAACTCGGCCTCGTGCCGGGCCGCTGGTGTGTCGCGATGGTCAACGCGTCTTCCGTCATGCTTGCGCAAAAGGACTCGGTGCCACGCATCTCGGCGCGCAATAAAATCGCGGGAACCGTGGTGCACCGTACCGATGACGGCGCCGATAGCGAGGTCACCATCGATATCGGCGGCGGTAAAACCATCACCGCGGTTGTCACCCGCGAGGGCGCCGACGAGGCCGGGGCCACGTCGGGCGCGCAAGTCCTAGCAATCTTCAAGACCTCCCATGTCATTCTCGCGAGCGATTGAGGGAAAATTGTTCGCCGGCGGCAATATCGACGCCAAAAATAGGCGAAAATTGACCTCGAGCGCTTCCCGATTAGATAGAATCATCTGATCGAAAAGAAAGCGCTCAGATTCAAAGAGTTGGAGCATGTTCTAATCGAAAAAGTCGGTCAACTTTTTCCGGACATGCTCCAGGCCGATCTCGATTTTTCCGGTGCGTCGAAGGCGCAAGCGATCGTCGCGAAGACTAATACCAAATCCTTTTGTGCATAACTCTCATCGTCAGGCCCGGGCGCGTCCCGGGCATCTCTGGCGCCTCTGGTGCTGCGATGGATGGACGGGCAAGCCCGGCCATAACGAGGGGTATCCTTGGGCCGTTCTCTTCAGGATTTGGTATAAGTATCGCCCGCGCAAGCCTGACAGTGATCGGGGGGATCTCGCGCGCCGCCGCTTTGAGGGATAGCCGGAATCATGTCGCCGCCAGCGATGGAAATACGCGATGATCTGCTCCGGTGCCCTTAGCCGCATAATGACCTGCCGATCCGTCCTGCGACGGTCATTCGCAGTTAACGGGGAATTGATGATTAATTGAGACTCCTCCATTATTGTGCAATGCCTCAATCACCTTGCGAACGCAGCCGCGCGTCGGCTATCGTTTCGATCAGCGCCGCCATATCTTGCCTTGGGTCGCCCGAAGTCTTGCCCAAAGAAAGATGCTCGACCGTCACATTCGTTTGCAGCGCGCGCAAGATGAGTTTGAAGACGAGCCACACGGTGCGGTGTCGAAACTCCATATCGAGAGTAATGACCGGCAAACTATTCCAATCGAGTTCGAATTCCGCGTCCCAACCAAATGACAATGTTCCGGGTTTAAAAAACAGCTCCACCGATGAATTTACGATATCCTGAATATTGGCAAACTTTTCGGCGTGGATATAGGCGATGAAATCCGCGACGTCGACCAACCGCAATTCGGCAGCGACCGGTTCGAAGGCCGTGCCGAGAGCGTTCGCCGGAAGTTCGACATAATCGTCACGCTGCCCTAACAACATATGAGATACTTTCATTTCGCCGATCCCTTCCGCGGGCTTTTAGCATACAGAATGTGAATTATTTCCGCTACCGCTTTATAAAACTCAGGGGGAATCGCCCGATCGACTTCGACACTGGCGTCCATGGATCTTGCCAAACGCCTTCAACGATTGAAATTGAATGTTGCTCGGCCTCGCGAGCCACGTTTCGAAGCGTCAAAGGTGAAGCGCCAAACAGCTACACCATTCGCATGCAAGCAATAAAGGCCAACTGCCGCACGACAGTCGTCTCTGGCGCTAATCGGATACTTCAGCTTTTACGGACCGAACATCAACCGGCAGGCGGTCGGGCCATATCGAAAAGAGACTCCAGGGCCGTGATTGGCTGCCGCGACATAATCGGCGGCCGCAGATGCGCCGTAGCCGGGCTACCGGCAGCATCACACGCTTCGGCCACACAATCGGGAAAAATCATGCCGAACCCAGAGCGTCCGATCGGCAGACTTCTCGTTCTCGGCGGCGCGCGGTCGGGCAAAAGCCGCTACGCGCAAAAGCTCGCGGAAGCCTCTCACCTTCGCCCGGTCTTGATCGCGACGGCGGAGGCCCACGACGCCGAGATGGCCCTGCGCATCGCCCGCCACGCCGCCTTGCGCGACGCGCGTTGGGCGCTTGTGGAAGAGCCCGTCGCACTTGCCGTGGCGCTCCGCCGCGAGGCCCGGAAGGACCGGATCCTTGTGGTCGATTGCGCGACGCTTTGGCTCAGCAATCTGATCTTGCAACAGGCCGATCTCGCTGGCGCTACGGAACAGCTGGCGCGGAGCGTCGCGCAACTCGCCGGCCCCGTGATTTTCGTCTCGAATGAAGTCGGCGCCGGCATCGTGCCCGAAAACGCCGTCGCCAGGAGTTTCAGGGACGCCCAAGGTCTGCTCAACCAGGCGCTGGCGGAGGCTTGCGACGCGGTCGTCCTAGTCAACGCCGGGATCGCGCTCTGCGTCAAACCCGCGCCCGAGCCCAATTTTCGATTCTGACGAATCGCTCCTGCCGGGGGTCAATCCGCGAGGTTCGCCGAATAATGTTGCGGATCCTTTGGCATCGGTTCGAGATCGGGCTGCCGCACATCCAATAGGTTGATCGAGCGGATGATCGAGCCATCTTGAAAACCGATGCAGAAAGAAGCTTCGTCCATCTCCAACCTAGCCATATCGGTACGGACGAGCTTCCAAAGCGCGTCGAGATCGCCGGTCCCGCCTTGGCATCGATGCGTACATGAATCTGGCCCGCTGCATCGACCACCTCGAAAGAATGGTTGAAGCGAACGCCCGGGCCGCAGTGTCCCAGTTTGAATTTCAGCAATGGGTGGAGGCTGTGTGAAAATGCCTGTTGAGTTATAATTCTGGATGATTCGCGCCGGGGGGTGAGATGACGCGCTTCGTCCAGAGTGAAGACCGTATACAGGACATTCTGCTTCCCGAGTATCTGGATGACTACGTTGCTGAGGACAACCCGGTGCGGGTGATCGACGTGTTTGTCGATGAGCTGGATCTCGGGGCGCTGGGCTTTGACGGTGTGATTCCAGAAGCGACCGGACGTCCAGCCTA
>DASYNQ010000385.1:0-1961 GCA_036008425.1 Methylocella sp.
CGTCAAATTTGGCGAAAACGAAATCAAGACCGTCGAGGACCTCGCCGGCTGCGCGACCGACGATCTCGTTGGCTGGAGCGAACGCAAGGACGGCGAGACGACAAAGCACGCCGGCGTTCTTGACGGTTTCGAAATCTCGCGGGAGGAAGCGGAAGCCCTCATCATGACCGCGCGGGTCAAGGCGGGGTGGATCGAAGCCATGCCCGATCGCACGGCGGGCGACATCTTCGAAAACGAGACTGGCGAATAGGAGAAAACCATTGCACAGGCCCGCACTCCTCGACGCGGAAGGTTCGCCCGAGCGGACCTGCATCGTCACACGGGCGAAAGGTTTGCCCGAGGACATGATTCGTTTCGTTGTTGGGCCAGGCGCGATCGTCGTGCCTGACATCAGACGAAAATTGCCGGGACGCGGCGTTTGGGTGACGGCGCGGGCCGGCCACGTGGCGGAAGCCGTCAAACGGCAAGCTTTCTCCCATGGTTTTAAGACAAAGGTCGTGGCTTCGGAGAGTTTGGCGGCCGAGATCGAGGCTCTTTTGACGACGGACTGCTTGCAGGCTTTGTCGCTCGCCAGCAAGGCCGGTCAAGTCGTGAGCGGTTTCGCCAAGGTCGAGGAGGCAATTGCCTCGGGCGCCGTCGCCGGTCTTGTTCATGCCGCGGATTGCGGCGCCGACGGGATGCGCAAACTCGGGCAAAGCCTGCGCCGGCGTTATGGCGATGAGCGGGCAAGGCCGCGCGTGGAATTGTTTCAATCTGGCCAATTGGATTTGGTATTGGGGCGGGCAAATGTGATACATGCAGCTTTAATCGAGGGACCGGCAAGCGCGGGATTTTTGGAACGCTGCCGGAAGTTGATGCTTTATCGATCCGGATCGCCCGCGGCGGAAAGCCCGGAGCGGCCGTCCGGGCCGGGATCAAATGGGGAATTGAATAGCCTGCCGGCCTTCCGGCGTGCCGAAACAGAATGGGCGGGAACGCAAGACTGATGAATGACACCAAGAACCCAGGTGACACGCTGAGCGTCGCTCCGGCCAGAACGTTAACATTGAAGCGTCCGGTTGAGGCGGGCATCGTGCGCCAGAGCTTTTCGCATGGACGCTCGAAAGCGGTGGTCGTCGAGAAGGTGAAGCGCCGCGCGATCGCGCCGGGCGAGGCGCATGTGCCGCACGAGGCGCATTTATCGCCGCCGCCCGCCGCCGCCCCGAGACCGCAGCCCGCCCCGGCACGCCCGCAAGCGCCGCCGCAGCGGACGTCGTCCGGGGTTATTTTGCGTTCGCTGACGGAAGAGGAACGCGAATCCCGGTCGCGCGCCCTTTCCGGGGCCCGTGAACGCGAGGTGGAAGAGCGTAAGCGTGCCGAAATCGAGGCCAAGGCCCGCGAAGAACGAGAAGCCCGCGACCGTGACGAGCGCGCCGCGGCCGAAGCCCGCAAACACGAGGAAGAGTCGCGGCGCGCGCAAGATGCGGAAGCCAAGCGCCGCTCGGAAACCGAGGCCAAACGGCGTCTCGCCGGCGGCGAACCGGCTCCCGTGCCGGCGGCATCGGCCCTGCGTAAGGCACCCGGCGCCACGGCGATGGCTCCGGCCGGCCTTTCTCCGGCGCCAAAACGGTCGCCGACCGAGGACGAGGAAGTCCCACACCTTATTCGCCGTCCTGGAATGCCGGCGAAGACCGCTATTCCACGCCCTGTCCGGGGCGCCGGGGGAAAAAGCCGCGGGCGCCTGACGGTCGCCAACGTCACCGGGGAAGAAGAAGAGCGCACCAGGTCCGTTGCCGCGTTCCGCCGCCGCGTTCAACGGCTCAAGGGTCATGTCAACGAGACCAAGGAAAAGCTCACGCGCGAAGTGATCCTGCCCGAGACAATAACGATCCAGGAACTCGCCAGCCGCATGTCGGAGCGTGGCGTCGATGTCATCAAGCTTCTGATGAAGCAGGGCCAGATGGCGAAAATCACCGATGTGA
>DASYNQ010000386.1:0-2459 GCA_036008425.1 Methylocella sp.
TGGTGCCGACGAGCGGCGAGAAGCGACGAGCTCTGGCGCCGGTGACCGCAACGTGAACATCCAAACGAACTTCCCTACCGGATCCCCCGCCGGCCGCGTCGCGCGGATTCGCCGGCGCTCCAATCGTCTCGAACTTGCCACGCGGCGCCTCGCGTGCCAAGCAGGAGCATGAATCCCAAGCCAACAAGCGCCGCTCCGTCTTCTCCCTCGAACTTTGCGCGCACCACACCAGCGCCAAAAATTTCCTTCGTCTCGCTCGGTTGTCCCAAGGCCCTTGTCGATAGCGAGCGGATCATTGGGCGCCTGCGCGCGGAAGGTTACGAACTCGCCAAGACGCATCGGGACGCGGGGGCGGCCATCGTCAATACGTGTGGTTTTCTCGATAGCGCCAAGACTGAATCGCTGGCCGCGATCGGCGCGGCGGCGGCCGAGAACGGCAAGGTCATCGTCACCGGCTGCATGGGCTCGGAACCTGAAGCGATCTTGGAAAAATTTCCAAAACTTCGCTGGATCTCCGGCCCGCAGGATTTTGGCTCCGTCATGCGGGCGGTCCATGAAGCGGTGACGCCGCCGCACGATCCTTTCCTCGACCTCCTGCCCCCGCAAGGCATCAAGCTCACGCCGCGCCACTATGCCTATTTAAAAATTTCCGAAGGCTGCAATAACCGCTGCACCTTTTGTATTATACCAAAACTTCGCGGCGATCTCGTCTCGCGTCCGGCCTCGGATATTTTGCGCGAGGCCGAAAAGCTCGTCGCGGCGGGCGTCAAGGAGCTTCTCGTCATCTCGCAAGATACGAGCGCCTATGGATTGGACCTGAAATATTCCGAAAGCTCTTTTCGCGAGCGTCCGGTCAGGGCGAAATTTTTCGACCTCGCGCGGGAAATTGGGCAGCTCGGCGTGTGGGTGAGGCTTCATTATGTCTATCCCTATCCGCATGTCGACGAGGTGATCGAACTCATGGCGGAGGGCAAGATTTTGCCCTATCTCGACATTCCGTTTCAGCACGCAAGCCCAAAAATTCTGCGCGCGATGAAACGGCCGGGCGGCACCGAGAAGATGCTGGAACGAATTGCTAAGTGGCGGGTAGTCTGCCCGGATCTTACGCTGCGTTCGACCTTCATTGTCGGCTTTCCCGGCGAGACGGAAGAAGATTTCAAGTTACTGCTCGATTGGCTTCAAGACGCAAAAATCGACCGCGCCGGCGCCTTCAAATACGAACCGGTCAGGGGCGCGGCCGCGAACGAACTCGATCTATCCCCCGTGGCGCCGGAGATTTCCGAAATCCGTTACAAGCGCTTCATGGAGCATTGCCAGAAAATCAGCGCCCGCAAGCTCAAGGACAAAATCGGCAAGCGCTTGGCGGTCATCGTCGATCAAGGCGGGACACGCTCTGGCGTTGGCCGCACTATGGGCGACGCGCCCGAAATCGACGGCAAGGTTCATCTCGTCTCGCGGCGCCCTTTGCGGCAAGGGGACATCGTCAGCGTGAAGATCGAGCGGGCGGAAGCCTACGATCTCCATGGAACCGCCATCTAGGGCGGCCAAACATCAGAATAGGAATTGCGAAGATGGGATGGTTCGTTCGATATATCGATGACGAATTGAAGCACGAAATGCTTTCTCGCGAATTGGCGACCGAGGACGAAGCTCTCGAAGAGGCTTGGCAGCTGGCCCAGGGCGACAATGAAGTGCTAGGCATTGACGGGCCGGACGAGGAGTCTGTGCCGCTGGTGGAGATAGAGGCGTGGTTCGAAAACCGTTCCACAACCGGCCAAACGGGGCCTTCGTCCTGACGCGGCCAGCACGGGCGGGCAGGGCGCGTCTACGTGGCCTGAAAAATGGCCCGCTTTGGACCCTGCGACAGCCGCTCACGCGGCTTTTTTCTTCGGCGCGATCAATTTGCGATTGACCAAGACCTCGGCGATCTGAACCGCGTTTAGCGCCGCGCCCTTGCGCAGATTGTCGGCGACGCACCAAAGCGAAAGACCGTACTCGACGGTGGCGTCCTCGCGGATGCGAGAGACATAGGTCGCGTCCTCGCCCGCCGCTTCATGCGGCGTGATCGAGCCGCCGGGCTCGCGCTTATCGATCACCAGACAGCCGGGGGCTTCCCGCAATATTTCCCGCGCCTCGCCGGCGCTGATTGGGTGGACGAACTCGATGTTGACCGCTTCCGCGTGGCCGATGAAGACCGGCACGCGCACGCAGGTCGCGGTGAGCTTGATCTTGGGGTCGAGGATCTTTTTCGTCTCCGCCATCATCTTCCATTCCTCCTTGGTGTATCCATCCTCCATGAACACGTCGATCTCGGGGATCACGTTGAAGGCGATACGCTTGGGGAATTTCTTGGTCGTGACGGAGTCGGACACGAAGATCGCACGGGTCTGGGAAAACAGCTCGTCCATGGCCTCCTTGCCGGCGCCGGACACCGATTGATAGGTCGCAACGACGACGCG
>DASYNQ010000387.1:0-6894 GCA_036008425.1 Methylocella sp.
TCCCGGCGATGCCGTAGTCGCCATTACCGGGGGAGCGTTCGCCACCCATGTCACCGTGGACACAAGGACGGTGGCAAGGGTCCCGGCGGGCCTGCCACTCGAAGCCGCCGTTACCATCCCGGTCGCCTTTCTCACCGCCTATTATGGCCTAGTCAGTTGTGCCCGTCTCACCAGCGGCGAATGGGTTCTGATCCATGGCGGGGCGGGCGGCGTCGGTCTCGCGGCTTTGCAGGTCGCTCGCTGGCGCGGCGCGCGGGTAATCGCGACCGCGAGTTCGGTTGAAAAACGCGATCTCGCCGCGGCGCTCGGCGCCGAACATGTCTTTGACGCGCGCGCCCACGGTTTCGTCGATGGCGTGCGCCACGCGACGGGCGGCGGCGTGGCGGTCGTGCTCAACTGCCTTTCCGGCGAGGCGATGGAGCTTACGGTCAGGTTGCTTGCACCGTTCGGCCGTTTCGTGGAACTCGGCAAGCGCGACTTTCTGGCGAACACCCATATCGGTTTGCGCCCGTTCCGCAATAATCTTACCTACTTCGGGGTCGATCTCGACCAGCTCATGCTCGCGCAACCGGACAAAGGGCGGCAGTTGTTCAAGGAAGTCATCGAGCTTATCGCGGAAGGCGAATTCTCCCCTTTGCCGTATCGCACCTTCAGGGCGCGCGAATTCATCGACGCGATGCGGCTCATGCAGCAGTCCGGCCATGTCGGCAAAATCGTCATCACGCCGCCCGAGGCCAGCGAGCATGGAATTGCGCCGCGCCGGCGGTTCAAGCCCGCGCCGGAAAAGACGCATCTTGTCACCGGAGGTTGCGGCGGATTCGGTCTGGCGACGGCGCGCTGGCTTGCTGAGCGCGGCGCGCGGCATCTCGTCCTTGCCGGGCGGAGTGGCGCGGCGAGCCCCGAGGCGCGGGAGGCGCTCGCCGGTCTCGAGGCGGGCGGTGTAAACGTCCACGCCGAGGCGCTCGATGTCGCCGACGCGTTTGCGGTCGAGAAGCTCATTCAGAAGATTGGCCGCACCCTGCCGCCGCTTGCCGGAGTGTTTCATGCCGCAATGGTGCTCGACGATGCACTTATCGCCAATCTCGATGTCGAACGGCTGAAAAAAGTGTTGGCGCCGAAAGTGACGGGCGCCGAAAATCTCGACCGGCTTACCCGGGATCTGCCGCTTGACTATTTCGTTCTGTTCTCCTCGGCGACCACGGCGATCGGCAATCCCGGTCAAGGCAGCTATGTCGCGGCCAATGGCTTCCTCGAGGGGCTCGCGCGGCAAAGAAGAGCGGCCGGCCGCCCCGCGCTCGCCGTTGCCTTTGGAGGGATTGAGGACGTGGGCTTGCTGGCGCGGAACCGCCTTGTCAAGGACATGCTCGCGAGCCGCGCAGGGGTCAAGCCCATGATCGCCCGCGATGCTCTCAATCTCATGGCGGAAGCCCTGACGGGTCCGGGCACCGCCCCCGACGAGGCCGTTCTCGTCATTAGCGAGATGAACTGGTCGACCGCGCGCGCCCATTTGCCGCTGCTGCAATCGCCGACGTTTAGCAGGCTCGTTCGCGCGGATGAGGCGGCTGCCGCAGACAACCGGGGAAGGGTGGACATCCGCGCCCTGGTCGCGACGCTCCCCCTAGAAGAAGCGCGCAAGGAAATCATCGCCGTGATCGTCGAAGAAATCTCCCATATTTTGCGGCTCCCACAAGAGAATTTGAACCGCGGCAAGCCGCTTGCCGATATTGGCCTTGATTCCCTGATGGCGGTTGAGTTGGCGGCCACCTTGGAGGAGCGCTTGACCTTCGAGGCTCCGCTCTCGACGCCGGCGAGCGGATTCACCGTCACGGAGTTGGCCGACCACATTCTCGGGGTTTGCATTAACCCGACGAGTGAGGAAGAGTCCATCGCGCAAGGTCTCACCGAGCGCCATCTCGGCAAGGGAATTGATCCGGCGGCCTTGGAAACACTGACCGTCCTCGTTGAGGATCGGAGCCGCGATCTTACGCAGATTTTGCGCTAGACTAGGGGGCATTCCGAGGAGACGCCGGTCCGGCGCTACGACAAGGTGATACACAATATGATAATACGGGGATATATATGATAATACAGGGATATAGATCGTTCTCGTGTTCACCCCGATGGGAACAGCAATCTGGAACTTGACCGGCGAAAAGTTTGGGCTTTCTGGATGCGGCGGATCTTTCAGCGGGAGACGATATGCGGGAATCCTGGCGACGCCTCCAGTGTTAGGCTCAAGCCAGGTTTTTCGCTTCGTCGCTCTCACTTTTGCTCTGCAGCGCGTCACGTTTCGCCGTAAAAGCGGCGTGCTGGGTTACGGCAAAAGACCTCAAATCACGTTCATCATCTGGGACACGCTTTACGAAGCGTTCGGCAAGTTCGCTCAAGACAATATCTGGTTTAATTTCTGCGATATAACCATAATCAATTGAGTTCGACCAAAAGAAATGAACCTCTCGAAAGGTTTGTGCGACGAGTCCAGTAAGTAACGATTGGTCAACTCCACAATATGAATCGCCGAACAACGCCACTTTTTGACTATTCGGAGCGTACTCGTTGCGATACACGACGTGACATCCGTGAAGCAGGCCTGCGGGGTATTTAGGGCTCTCAGCGAAGGATTGAGCAACAAGTGGATTCGCAAATATTAGTTTGGCAGGGTTCGAAAATTCGAAAACTTTGAAAGCCTCACTTATGGGCGGTTCAATTACGCTTCCAAGGTCCAAAGTTGCAGTGTATTCTCGAAACACTCCGTTTGAGAAATCTGGTGCTAATAGATTCAAGGCACGACATATTTCTTGGACTGCGATTGCGGCGCCAAAATAAGTCCAGTGAGTGTCCGTCTTCCAGTACAAAGGGCGGCTGTCGCGCTTTAACATTAGCGGACATGATAAGTCAATATAGAGATCGTCAAATCCAATATTCGTCAATGCAGAAGGCAAAACTAACGATGGCCGAGAATCATAATGTGGCAGCTTAGATCCATATTTGTCTGCATATACGGTTATTTTATCAGGTGCTATCATATGGAAATAGGAAATTCCATGTGCTGTTAGGTTTTGTTTACGCTTTTTTAAAATGAGACACCATTGCTCAATTTCATCGTCCGTAAGGTGGTTTTTTACCGTATAGAATTTTTCGACGTTATTTGCTCCGGTTCGAAGAAAAAGCCAGCCGTCTTCTCCGTGGTGTACGGGCGTGGCGTCTTCTATCGCATAAGGCGCCACGGGCACGACTTGCGCGGTTTCTACGGTTTCAATGAAAACGCGATCAGTGTCAGATTTATGAAAGGTGAGTTCAAAGGCGTGGCAGCCATCGCCAATTCCAGCCAGTTCGAGGTCTGGTCTATGGATGTCGGCGACGCCGGTAGAGAGTATTTCATTTTCGGTGCGCGCGACAACCTGCACGCGTGCGCCCGGTTTCGCGGCATCCCTGACCCATCCGAATATACGGGTCGAAGTGCGCAAATCGACCGAACCTTGCAATTCGAAGCCCGACTGCCCCGGCACGATTTTCCCGAAAGCAGTAGCGGGCCGGGTTGACGATTTTCGCAAAAATCGGATCACAAACGGACTCCCGAAAAAGGAATCGCAGAGCACTTTAAAGCATGATCGTTACAACTTGAAACGATCATGCTTTAAATGAGAAGTTTTTATGAGGATCGGAACCGCGCAAGCTCTCTTTCCCAATTTGCGCACGCGGGTTTTCGCTAGGCGAAAAGGGCCTTTCTTTTTCTAGAATTGCTCTTAAGCCGCTTCCCCCGTCAAGCGTGCGCCTGAAGGTCGAATGATGGTTGTCCCCGTTGCGTTCGACATTACGAGGCTCGCCACGCGCGTGCTGAACCTTACGCCGAACGGGATCGACCGGATTGACTTCGCCTTCGCCCGCCATTTTCTCGACCTCGCGCGGCAAGACCGATTAGCAATCATGATGACACCGCTCGGGCCGCGCGCGATCGCGGCCGCGGCGGCGCGCGACATCGTGGAAGGGATTTCCATTCATTGGGGCGAAGAAGACACACCTGAACACGATGAAAGCTATCGCAGGATTACCGCTTGGATCCGGGGTGAGGCCGCGCCGTCCCCCGCGGTTCAGCGGATTGCGCGGGGACGTCCCCATCGCACGGCCGGAGTTTTGCGATGGATCGGCAGGCACGGACTGCCCCTCGGCCGCTCTCCTGTCGCCGCTCTGCCGGCGGGGGGGCGCTATCTCAATGTCAGTCAATTCCCGCTCTGGATCGCGCGCTATTTCTCCTGGCTGACTGAACGCCCGGATGTGAAAGCCGTCTTCTTCATTCACGATTTGCTGCCGATCGAGACGCCTGAGTATTTCCGCAAAGCCGAGTACGAACGGCATGTGCGCCGACTGATCCATCTAGCTCGTTTCGGCGCTGGGGCGATCGTGACGACGGAGGTCGTGAAAGCCGCGCTCAAGCGCCATATGGCGTCACTTGGCCGCACCGGCATGCCGATTCTTGTTGCGCCTGCCCCCGTCGCGCCGATCTTTTGGCGGCGCGACCCGGTGGACCCAGCTTTGGCGGACAATCCTTATTTCGTGACCTGCGGCACAATCGAGCCGCGCAAGAACCATCTCATGCTTTTGCAAGTGTGGCGGGAACTCGTGCGCCGCGACGGCGCCGCGGCGCCAAAACTTGTCTTGATCGGCGGCCGGGGATGGGAAAATGAAAACGCCGTCGATCTGCTCCAACGCTGCCCCTCGATCAGCGATCATGTTATCGAGGTCGCGGGCCTATCGACGCCGGGCCTGAAGCGGCTGCTCGACGGCGCCCGCGCGTTGCTCATGCCGTCCTTCGCCGAAGGGTACGGATTGCCGGTCGCCGAAGCCTTGGCGGCTCTCGTGCCGGTGATCGCCGCGGATATCCCTGTGTTCCGGGAAACCGGTGGCGGCCGCATCACGGCGGTTAGCCCGATCGACGGCGAAGGTTGGCTCGAAATGATTCGCGCCTTGGCCCGTTCCAATCGCTCGGAACGCCAGACAATCCGCGCCGAATGCGAAAGGTATGATGTAACGGCAGGACCGAACTATTTCGCCGCCGTCAGCGGCTTTCTAGAAACCCTATAAAAGCGGCCTATTTCCTATCCCCGCCTGCCGGCTGGGTGATGCGTCCTCGAGCCGCAGCTTTCCCGCCACGTTGAAAACGTTGACGGCGAAGAGACAGATGAAAACGATTCCCGCGCCGCAAAGCACGAGATCGTACGGCGAGAACGCCTCGGATCCGATGGCGATCTTCGAATCGCCCGCGAAATACATCCAGCAATTGATGCCGACCAACCCGACGCGAAGCTCCGTCGGTCCAAGGGCCAGAAACGATAATTGAAACCTTTGCGAGACTTGGTTGTACAGGAACACGTACATGCAAAGCATGAAATAGCCAAGCAGCGCAAACAAAGCTACGTCCAAACGGATATAGGCGGAAAGCCCGGCGCCGGTCATGATCGTCAAGTTGCACAGCGCATCGACGGAATGATCGAGAAAATAGCCGTAGCGCGGGCGGTCCATCCGGCGGTAACGGGCGAGGCTTCCGTCGAGCGAATCGCCGAACCAGTGGATGACGATGCCGAGCGTCGCCAGCCAGAAAAAAGCCGGATGCAAGCGGGTCGCCGCATAGCCGGCGAACACGAGCGCGGCTCCGCAGGCGCCAATTCCAGTGAGCCGGTCCGGGGTGAGGTCGTGCGGCATATGCACGCAAAGCCAGTCCAAGAAATCGCGTTCGCGGCGGGCGAGAATATTGTCTTGAACGCGCGAAACCCTTGGCGCCGGTTGGGCATCTTGAACGAGAGCGACGCGTTGCACCTGAAGCCCCCCGGATTACGGATTACCAATAACGGTGTACGAACATATTTAAGGAACATTTATCTTGTAATAACGCAATAAGATTGCAGGGGAATGTGGCAAAAAAACGTAACCAACGCCGCGGTTGACGCGGATTCGGTTGGGACATGTTCCAACTCTTTGATTTTGCGTGTTTCCTCTTCCACCAAACATTTACAGCGACCATTGCGCCCCAAAGCGCTCCCGATTGCAACTGCGAATTTTCTCTAACCCCCCGGAAAAGCAAAAAACTCGAGAAACGCGCGATGCTCGGCGCTGGCCAATGGTCCCGCCATGCATCGCTTGGTGGAATTGCCAGCGGAACGCTGACGACACAAGACATGATCATTTTATGACCGTAGACGCGACTACCCCGGTGTACGCCGGCCCCGTAATCAAGCCGACGATTTCCATGACTTTCCGCAGGCTGGCGATCGGGGCATTGGACACATAAAGAAAGTCCCTGTTGAGGACCTGGAAACTTTGCGCGACGAACAGACTGTTCGCCTCGCGCAGGTTAAGCCGATAGACAATCGGCGTCGAATAGCCATGCTGGACCAGCGGACTATCCGGCCTCAGCGCGCGCGCGACATCTTCCGGCTCATAGCGGAAAACGAATACGCCCGCCGGATCGGACTGGACATCGAGAAGCCCGCCTGCCTTGGCTAAGGCCTGCGACAGGTTGATGCCTTCGGCATCGAAAGGGATTTCCGCATTCCGGCCCGTCGCGCCATAGGCGATGAAAGTTTGCGGATCCCGTATCAAAGTCAAAGCGTCGTTCGCGCGCATGTAGATATTTTCTTTTGGGTCGGAAGTCACTCGGGTCATCGCGACGCGCTCGGTCACGTCTCCCCTCGACAGCTGGACGTAGGTCTCGTTGACCGGCGCGCGAATTCCGCCGGCCGCCGCGATGACGTCCAACACGCGATCGCCTTTCACGCTTAAAGGCACCCGGTCGCCTTTCGCGACTTCGCCGGTGACCGTGACGGTATTGCTGACCGAGTGGACGACATTGACCAAGACTTGCGGCTGGATGGCTTTGCCTTGGAGCGCATGTTCGAC
>DASYNQ010000388.1:0-5521 GCA_036008425.1 Methylocella sp.
GTCCAAGTCGCCGATTTGGCGGCGAGCGCCAAGGCGATCGAGGATCACGCCACGGACCTCGGCATCGTGCGCAGCGACGCGGTGATCCCCACCAACGGCGAGACCATCGCCATTCTGCGCCGGGATGTCGTCGCTTTCGTCGTGCCGGCCAAATCCCCGATCGACAAAATCCCAAGCATCACCGGCAAGACCATCGGCATCCCGCAAGGGCCCTTGCAAACTTACAACGAGCAAACCCTCGATTCGATCTTGAGCTATTACAATATTCCGGCGAGTTCGGTGAAACGGGTTTTCCTGCCGCTCGCTGAAATCGGGGCGGCGGTTCATGACAAAAAGGTGGCGGCGGTCCTCGCCATCGGGCCGATGGGACCAGGGGAGGTCGTCGACGTGGTCGGCGCCGTCAAGCTCGCGACCAAAGGCGCCCCCGGCATTCTCGCCATCGACGAGGCGGACGCGATCAACAAGCGGTTTCCCGGCCTCGAGTCGATCGACGTGCCCGCCGGAGCCTTCCGAGGGCGGCCGCCCACCCCCGATGATACGTTGACAACCCTCGCCATCACCTACCGCTTCGTCGCTCCAAACACTATGCTTGATGCCGTGGCTGGAGCGATCGCGCGATCTATTTTCAAGACCAAAGCCCAGCTGGTGGCCAAAACGCCGCTCGCTAGTCAGATCGAAGCGCCCGACCCCGACAACAAGAACCCAGTCTTGCCGGTTCATCCGGGCGTCGTGGCCTATCTCAACAGTGGAGAGCAGAGCTTCTTCGACGAGTTCCAAAAATATTTCTATCTGGGCGGCATGGTATTGAGCATGGCCGGGTCCGCGATCGCGCTGCTGGTCGGACGCCTCAATCGCAAGAAATCCGAAAGCGATCTGCGGCAGATTGATCGTCTGATCAAACTCGCCGACAAGGCTCTCGCAGCGCAAGCTTCCGAACTCAAGGCCTTGGAGGAGGAACTCAACGGGATTATTGTGTGGTTCGTCAAGGGACAAGCCAGCGGGACCGCCGACTCGACCGCGTTTTCCATCGCCATCGCACACGCCCGGCACGCCATCGAGAAACAACGCGAGGCGCTCCGGTAACGCCAGGCAGACTCCATACCTCAACAAGAATCGTGAACCGGTTTTGTTGCAAATTTGCAGCAGGCGCCCATTTGACTCGGGGCTGCGGCGATCAGGCCGTGGGCGTGAATAATGAGCCAATCACGACGCGCTGAATCCCGATTTCATTGGCCGGAATCCGGCGGACCGGACCAGCGGCTTGCATTGCTTACGGAGCGCCCGGACGAGGCCTTGTCAGAACAGCGAACCTTGTTCGCGTTTCCGCCTACCCTTGCCGGCCGCGTGTTTCAGTGGAGGGGCGTCTTGTCGAGTGGCCGCAATCGCCGTTTTGTGGCCGTCGGCGAATTCGATATCGAGAGGCGCGCGATCGACAACGTCGGCCGCTCGGCGCATTAAATTATTATTTCCGTCGCGCACGAGCGCGAAGCCCCGCGCCAGGACTTGCCGATGATCGAGACTAACGACGATTTGCTCCAGGGTCTTGATGCGCGCCCGGTGCGCGGCGATGCGTGAATCAAAACCAGGTTTCATCCGCCTGGCCAAAGCGTCAAAACGTTGGCGCGCCGCCTCGGCCCTGGTACGTTCGAGCGTTATCCGGGTGGCGCGGGCACCACTAAATCTCGCCGCAAGGTGTTTGAGCGCTTGCTTCCTTCCATCGTTGCCCGCTGTTTGGAAACGCTGCAACCTTGGCCCAAACGCATTGAGCCGTTCCGCCTCGCGCGCTGTGCGTGAGCCAAAACCTTGCTTCATCCGGATGGCCAACGCATCAACTTGTTGTCGGGCCGAGGCCGCTCGCTCGCTCTCCAGTTTTACCCGCGCGGTACGCGCGATCGCGAGCCTCGCCGCAAGATGCGGGAGGCCTTGCTTTCTTCCATCAAATGCCACGGCCCCCCAGCGCTCCAGCCTTTGTCCCAGCGCTATGAATTGTTGCTTCTTGCCTGCAATTTGCGCGTGCGGAGACTGTTGAGCGAGGCGATGGGACAGGCGCGCCAGTCCGAGCTGCCCGCGGCTGCAGGCTTTCGCGCGCGCCCCCATGAGGTGGCTCTCGAGATTGTCCAGCTGCTGACGGCGCAGCGCAAAAATGCCGTCGCTTTGCGGGAGGGCGCGCGAAAGGGCACGGAATTCGCCGCGGCGGCGGTCGAGGCCCCGCAGCGCGGCGTCGATATGGCGGCGGCCGAGATCGGCGAGCGCGGCGGCGAGTTCGCTCCGCACCGGCACCGCTTTTTCCGCCGCCGCCGTCGGGGTCGGCGCGCGCAGATCGGCGGCGTGGTCGATCAAGGTCCAATCCGTCTCGTGCCCGACCGCGGCAATGAGCGGCACAAGGCTCCGCGCCGCCGCGCGCACCACGATTTCCTCGTTGAAACTCCACAAATCTTCGAGGGAACCACCGCCACGCGCAACAATAATCAAATCCGGCCGCCGCAAGGAACCGTGTTCCGGCAGAGCATTAAAGCCGTCGATCGCGGCGGCGATCTCGGCCGCCGAGGTTTCCCCCTGGACCCGCACCGGCCAGACCACGACATGGCGCGGAAACCGCTCCGCGATGCGGTGCAGGATGTCGCGGATGACGGCTCCCGTGGGCGAGGTGACGACCGCTATGCGTGCGGGCAGAAACGGCAACGGCCGCTTGCGTGCTTCATCGAAAAGCCCTTCCGCCGCGAGTTTCCGGCGGCGCTCCTCGACGAGCGCCATGAGCGCGCCGATGCCTGCTGGCTCCAACGCCTCGACGATGATTTGATAGGTGGATTTGCCGGGAAAGGTTGTGACCTTGCCGGTCGCGACGACTTCCAAACCCTCCCGCGGCTTGGTCTTCAGTTTCGCGAAAACTCCCTTCCAGACTACCGCATCGATGCGGGCGGATTGGTCCTTCAAACAGAAATAGGCGTGGCCGGAAGGTTGCGGCCCGCGATAGTTCGAAATTTCGCCGCGCACGCGGACGAAGCCAAAACGATCCTCGACCGTCTGCTTCAAGGCGGCGGACAATTCGCTGACGCTGAGTTCCGGTGCGTTGCTATTTGGCGGATCGGACATGCGCCACCATGCCGGATTTCCGTGGCGGGCGAAAGGGCGTGCCGCGTTTCGACCCCGATGAGGCCGGCGTCTTGGTGCTTCTATTCCGCCGTGATCGCGCCTTGGGCGGTCGCCTCGTTGAAGTCGCCGTAAAAACGGTACCGTCCGGGGGCGAGCGGCCGGAAGTTGAGTGTGATCTCGGACTTGCCGCCCACGACTTTCTCGACCCGGAGCGTATTGCTTTCGAACTCTTCGGGGGTCGGATCAAGGTTGCGGACGACCAGCGTGACCGGCGTGTTGGCCGGCACCTTCAGTTCGGCGGGCTGGAATCGATGGTCCTTAATGGAGATATGGAGCGTAACCGCGCTCGCCGCCCCGGCCGGGGCTTGCGCGACGGCCGTGAGGAACGCGGTGAGGCTCGCGGTCCGAAGGAGGAGCTTGGCGTTGGGCGGCGTCATTGAGTTCTCCTATTCAAGGCTGGCAATACAAAAGCCGGCGATCGTAACCCAAAAGATCAGAATTCGATTTCGACCAACAATCTGGCCTTGTTGCGTGAGAAATTGGTCAGATCGAGAAGGTTCTGGTCACCCACCGCATGACCCGCGATTTGCGTGGAGAAGGCCGCCGCCAGCAGGATTTTGTTGGTGATTTGGACGAAAAGCGTCGGCCCCGCAAAGAGCGCGTACCCGGCGAAGTTGGCGAGCCAGAAACTGTCGTTAGCGCGGTAATATTCGAGCTCTCCGCCAAGCGTCACTTTTGGCGCGATCCGGCAAGTAAGGGCTGTCGTCAAGCCCATAGTGGACGTTCGCGCCCAATGCGGGTTTCCAAAATCCCTGGCAACCTCGGGATCGTAAATGGCATTCGCCGCCGCGAACAAGCGATCGGGAATGAGTTCGGTGTCGGCCAAGATTTTAGCTGTCGCGTCAAAACTCGTGCTGACTTTGCCGGCGTCATTGATGCGCGACCATTCCGGCTCGACCGAGAGTGTGAGACCAACCGGCGCGCCGGGGCCGCGTCCGATCAGATTGTACCGGAAATTTGATGACAAGCCGCCAAAATTGGCACCTTGGAAGTCATCGAATCCATCGACGCCGCGGATCTGATGATAAACGCCATGCGCGCTCGCTTCGATCTGAAGGTCCTGCGTTGGATTCGTTTCGTATTCTATCTCCTGCTCAAGCTCATCGTAGATGCCCCGGCGCTTCTGGAAAGCGAGGTTGCTGTCGAACTCGATCGCGCGCTCGCCTTCCGGGCCGATGTCCGAACCCTCCGTGAAGCCAAAAATATATTTGGTTTCGAGTTCCCGGTAGGAGCTTGCCGAAGTTTCCTGCGCCAATGAAATTGCCGGAGAAACGAGGAGCATGGCAGCCGCCAATGCGCGCCGGCGGCGCAGCGGAATCGAGGAAAGGCAATTCACGAAGTCCTCCAGGCAAAAGGGGTCAGGCCCTGATGTCGGCGAGAATTGTTTTGATCTTCCTTTCTAGCTATAAAAGTTTAGAACGCAAGCATTATGTTTTTAAATTAGAGTAGTTAAAATGTAAAACCATGCGCGTTTAAATCTTTTCAAAAGTACAGATGTCAAAATCATTCCTTGTCTCGGTTTTGAAGGAAGATCTCTTATGAAGCCCGTCGCGAGAAACGCGGCTTGGCTTATCCCGCTTGTCCGGGGCGCCGCCGGTGTCGGAAATCGGCCGTCTTGGCGATTTAAGCGGGAAGATTTGCGTGGCCGCGCATTTTTGCTTGGACGAACTTCGACAAACGGCGAGAAGGTGACGTGCGCTTTTCGCGCAAAGTTCCGATCTACGCGGCCATTGAATCAGGCGGACTCATGGGAACCTTCGCCCCTGAGCAATACAAGGAAACATTGATTTTTCTCGCGACGGCGGGCGTCGTTGTGCCGCTGTTCCGGCGCTTGAAGTTCAGTCCGGTTCTGGGTTTCCTTGGCGCGGGGGTTTTGCTTGGCCCCTATGGCCTGGGCGCGCTCGCGCGGCAAATCAGCTGGCTCGCTCCGTTCGCTCTCGACAATGTCGAGCAAATCGCCCCGGTCGCGCAATTCGGCATCGTCTTTCTCCTGTTCATGATCGGCCTTGAACTGTCGTGGCAGCGTTTGGCGATTATCGGTCGGCTCGTCTTTGGGCTCGGCGCTCTGCAGGTCTTCGGCTCCGCCGCCGCGCTTGGCGCCTTGGCCTTGATCCTGGGGGAGCCTCCGACCTCGGCGGCGGTGCTCGGTTTTGCCCTCGCCATGTCGTCCACGGCCATCGTGATTCCAGTGCTCGCCGAGGTTAAACGGCTCGGAACCACGGCGGGCCGCACGATTTTCGCCGTCCTGCTCTTTCAGGACCTAATGGTGGCGCCGCTCCTGTTCATGGTCGCCATGCTCGGAATGCGCGGCGGCGGCCTCGGCACGGCTATTGTCTCTTTCCTGGTTCCCGCGCTCACCGGTTTGAGC
>DASYNQ010000389.1:0-3827 GCA_036008425.1 Methylocella sp.
AGCGCCGGGACAAAATGCCGGTTATCGTGCGAATTTGGCCTTTCGACGGGGCGGCGCACTTGCCCGCGCAGGAAGTGCGCGCGCTTTTGACGTTAAATGCCTTGGGGCCGAAACCAGGGCCGCCCGCGGCGATCCTCGCCAGGACATTCCGCCTTACGCCTGCGGAGGCGAAGCTCGCCAGCGTCATCGCACGCGGCGTCTCTCCCGGTATCGCGGCTGGAGAATTGAAGATTTCACGGGAGACGGCGCGTAATCAGTTGAAATCGGTCTTTGCCAAGACCGACACACATCGCCAGAGCGAACTTGTCGCGCTGATTTTGCAGGTCGAATGACGGGCCTGCGCAAGAGCGGACGCGGCGGCGTGGACGCGCCCGATGGGGACCCGAGCCCGCGCGCCTCATCGAGCCTACCCAAAAGCACGTGATTATCGAAGGCCGAATGGCCCCGTGCCAAAAAGGCCGTTCCATCGCGAAGAATCGGCCCTGTCATTAGCGGTTTAGCGATTCGCGCCTACAGGTTTTTAATTGCTCCCCCGTCGGGGGTAAAATGACCATGGGAGTGAAAGCTGGACCGCCGCCGTTACACGACGCGTGCATCGAAAGCTATGGTGCGGTAGACTGGCCTGTATGGCGAAAAATTCCGGACCGGAGGATTGGGGGTGGCGGGCATGGCTTTTGCCGAAGCCGGCCGCCGCCGCGCTTGCGGCTACCGCATTTTTGCTGTCTCTGGCAGGCAGCCAGCCCGCGCTTGCGCAAATCGACCCGTTTGGCTGGTTCGAGCAATTGTTCCAGCCAAATCCGCCGCCGCGACGCGCCGTGAAACCAAGGCCGGAATACCGCCGGGCCGCACCGCAACCCTATCTAGCGCGGCCCTACCTAACGCGGCCGAGGTCAAGCCGTCCGGCGATTGAAAGGGCGACGGGAAAAGCCGGCGAAAAAGCAATCGCAAAGGCGAAGCCCGCCGTCGCGCCTACTTATTTCGTCGCGGTCCTCGGCGACAGCCTCGGACAGATGCTCGCGCAGGGATTGAGCGAGGCGTTCGAAAACCGGCCGCAGGTCGCCATCCTGCGCAAGGCGAAAGAAAACTCAGGCCTTGTCCGCGACGATTTCTTCGATTGGACCCAGGCCACGCGGGATATGCTCGCGAGCGGCGAGAAAATTGATTTCGCCGTCATGTTGATCGGCAGCAACGACCGGCAAACCTTGCGCGACGCCAATGGCAGCTACGAGCCACGCTCGCCGGAATGGCAAACGGCCTACACGCAGAGGATCGAAACGATCGCGGCAATGTTCCGCGACAAGAAAATTCCACTCGTCTGGGTCGGCCTGCCGATCCTGAGAAGCGAGGGGCTTTCCGCCGATGCGCTCGCCTTCAATGAATTCTATCGCGCCTACGCCGAAAAATCGGGCGCCACTTACATCGATATATGGGAGGCCTTCGCCGACGAGGCCGGTAAATACAGCGCTTTTGGCCCCGACATCAACGGTCAGACCATGCGGTTGCGCGCGAACGACGGGATCCATTTCACCAAGGCCGGGGCGCGCAAGCTGGCCCATTTTGTCGAGCCTGCGATCCGCCACAATCTCGACGAGGTGCAGCCGAACACCGAGCCAGCGCCGATTCCGGCGAATGTTGCGAGCCCCGATGGAAAGGAAACGCCCGCGAACGTGTCGAGTTTGCCTGGGAGCGAGACCCCGCCCGCGCCGAAACCGGTTGCCGGCCCTATTCTGCCCTTGACCGGCCCCGTTCTCGCTCCAGGCGGCGAACTCGCGACCCGGACGACAACCGCCGGGCCAGTGAATAACACCGCGCGGACTTTGATCGAGCAAACCTTGCAACAGGGCAGGCCGCTCGCCCCCAAGCCGGGCCGGGCCGACGATTTCTCCTGGCCGAGAAACTAACGCGCCGGAAAAAATATCCGCGCCTTTCCGTGCCGCCCGCCACAAAAAATCGACCCACGCTTTTTCGCGATGGAACGAACCGCCGAGCTTGCGCGTTAACCATACGACAAATCTCGGCGTGGCCGACGAACGGGGTGCCAAACCAATGTTCAACTTCTCGACAACTCATTTATTTGCGGTGGCCGGGTTTGCCGCGCTCCTCGCGACTGGCGCGCAAGCCTTCGACGGCGGCTCCCCCTCGGGGCTAATGAATCGTCAAGTCCAGCCGGTAAGCCTGCCAACCGATGTCCAGCGCGAGGTTCAACCGACCCGCACGATTGTCGTCGATCCGACCGGCGAACGGGCCGGAACGATTACGATCGACACCAAGAACCGTTATCTCTATCTGTCGATGGAGGGGGGCCGGGCGATGCGCTACGATGTCGGGGTCGGACGCGAGGGCTTTGCTTGGTCCGGGCGCGCCCATATCGGCCGCCGCGCCGAATGGCCTAGCTGGACGCCCCCCGCCGCAATGCTGCTACGCCGCCCGGATCTGCCGCGCGTCATGGAAGGCGGCCTTGCCAATCCGCTCGGCGCCCGCGCCATGTATCTCTACAACAGCCATGGCGACACGATGTTTCGTATTCACGGCACCAATGAGCCAGATACGATCGGCCGCGCGGTCTCTTCCGGTTGCATCCGCCTTTTAAACGACGACGTCGTCGATCTTTATTCGAGGGTCAAGATCGGCGCGCCGGTCGTCGTGCTCTGACCGCTCGCTAATCGTTTGACGCGAGTCGAGACCGGTTTGGCGGCTTGCCAAACCGGTTTAATTTTGCTTTCAAAGTCGGCTAGCCGGCGCAAAACCGTCGAAATCCGCGGCCGGCTTTTGCCGTTTGTTGAGAAAATCATGCGCCATTCGATAGGTAGACAGCGAATCCCGAGGCTTGACATCCGTGCACTACAAGGCAACTTTGTCGCCGCTTGCCTGGCTTTTCTTGTCCTGGCCTTGGTCCTTCCGATTCCGTCCGCACCCGCTTTCGCGCAATGGCGCAATTATGGGGGCTATCAGGCCTATCCCGGCTATCCGGCTTACGCTTATCCAGCCGATCGAGACGGTTATTCCGGTTATCCGGGCGCGCCGCGTTACCGCGGCCACCCCTATGCCTATGGCACGCCTCTTTACGAAGACCCCTATGCGTCAGGGCCGCGCGGCCAATCCTACGGTGGCGACGATCTTGAGCTCGGCGTAAATTTCAACCAGAAAACCTCCGCGATGGTGCCAAACCCGACCAAAGAGCCGGCCGGCACGATCGTGATCGACACGAGCTCGCGGCATTTGTACCTTGTGCAACCAGGCGGCGGCGCCATTCAATATGGCATCGGCGTCGGCCGCCAGGGGTTTACGTGGAAAGGCGTCGCCCACGTCGGCCGCAAAACCGAGTGGCCGCGCTGGATTCCGCCCAAGGAAATGCTGCAGCGCCGCCCCGATCTTCCGGAAGAGATGGACGGCGGGCTCGAAAATCCGCTCGGAGCCCGCGCGCTTTATCTGTTCCAGGGCAACAAGGACACGCTGTTTCGCATTCACGGCACCAACGAGCCGGATACGATCGGGAAGGCGGTGTCCTCCGGCTGCATCCGGATGATGAACGCCGATGCCATCGATCTTTACCAGCGGGTCAAGGTCGGCACGCGCGTCGTGGTGCTGTGACGGGGATACGGTGGTCTTGTGATCGAAACCTGCCGCGAGCAAGCGCCCGCGGCGCGGGGACGCTAATGCATGGCGAGCGGGGTCAGAACGCCCGTGTTGTTGTTCAGGTTGCCGTCGATGTTGTTGTCGCCGTAGCTTTGGATTGTGCCCCTGCCGAAGACTCCCGTAACGTTCCCCGTGACTACCGAATGCGCGACCCGGAGAATGGCATTCGTCTCCGCCTCAAGTCCGGTAGC
>DASYNQ010000390.1:0-13552 GCA_036008425.1 Methylocella sp.
GCCGGCCGGGCGTCCAGCGTGCCGCTCTTGCTGAAGGCGCTTGAGGAATACCGGCTCCCTCACCTTATCTTTGTCAATAAGATCGACACGCTAGCCGGCTCCTTCGACGACACGCTCGCGGCGCTCCAGGCGTATTCCAAATATCCGCTGGCGGCACGCCAATTGCCGATCCGCGAGGGCGATGCGGTGACCGGCTACGTCGATGTCGTGAGCGGACGGGCCTACCGCTACGGCGCGAACCAAGGCGCCGAGCCAATCGAGATTCCCTCGCAACTCCGCGATCCCGAGAAACAGGCGCTCGATGGGCTGGCCGAGGTGCTGGCCGACCAGGACGATGCTCTCTTGGAAAAACTGATCGAGGAAGTCGCGCCGACATCGGCGGAACTCTACCAGCAATTGCGCAAGGACCAGGCCGGCGGCACGATCGTCGAGGTTCTGCTGGGATCGGCCGCGCGCGGGCAGGGCATCTTGCCGCTTTGGAAAACGATGCGGCATGACGTGCCGGATGCGGCCGAAACCGCGACCCATCGCGGCGTCGGGGCTGGTGAGGTGCCGCTCGTTCAGATCTTCAAGACGGTGCAGGCGGGCAAGCTGTCCTATGGCCGGATCTGGCGCGGCGTGCTGCGCGACGGCGCGACGTTTGACGGAGCGCGCGTCGGCGGTATTCACCGCTATGTGAGCGGCGAACCGGTCAGGGCGCCGGAAGCCGATGCGGGGGAGTTGGTCGCGGTCGGCCGGCTCGATGGGGTCGCGACCGGGGCGATCCTTGGAATCCTCGGCGCGGCAGGCTCATTGCCGTTTCCCACGCCCCCGCCCCCGGTCTATGCGCTCGCGATAACGGCAAAAGACCGTAAGGACGATGTCAAGCTCTCGGGCGCGTTGCAAAAGCTCGTTTCGGAGGATCCCGCACTCAGCGTCGAGCACGTCGCGGAAACCGCCGAGACGATCTTGAAAGGGCAGGGCGAAATTCATCTCAACGCGGCCCTCGAACGGCTCGCCACGACCTACAATCTCCAGATCGCCACGGCCCCGCCGAAAATTGCGTTCAAGGAAACGATCAAGCGCCGGGTGGCCCAGCATTCCCGGCTCAAGCGCCAAACCGGCGGTCATGGCCAATTCGCCGACGTCAGGCTGGAAATCGAGCCGCGCGGCCGTGGCGAAGGCTTTCTGTTCACCGATAAAGTTGTGGGGGGCGCGGTGCCGAGGCAATATATTCCGGCGGTCCGCGAAGCGGCCGAGGAGGCGATGCAAAAGGGACCGTTCGGCTATCCCGTCGTCGATGTCGGGGTGACCCTGGTCGACGGCACGTTCCATGCTGTGGACAGCTCCGACATGGCTTTTCGAACCGCGACCCGGTTGGGGATCGGCGAGGGTCTCGCCAAGGCGGAGCCGGTCTTGCTCGAACCGATTGAACATGTCACGGCGAGCGTGCCGAATATTTTCACCGCCGCGGCCCAACGCTTGCTGACCGGACGCCGGGGCCAGATCCTAGGCTACGCCGAGCGGCCCGGCTGGCCAGGCTGGGACGACGTCGAAGCCCTCGTGCCTGCCGCGGAGTTGCATGACTTCATCATTGAACTCCGGTCCGACACCATGGGGCTTGGCCACTATCGCCGGCACTTCGATCATCTCGCGGAAGCCCGCGGCATGACGCCTTAGCCGCCGCACGCCGAACGGCGGCCCTTGCGGAGCCGTTGGCGCAGACAATGGCTAGGATGCGAAGCCTATCTAATTGCGGATCTTGTCGAAGGCGGACGTCACAGAAGCCGGCGAAGGATGGAGTGACAAACAAATCATCGGGGCTCTTAATAACCAGCGCATCCATGGTTTACCGGGTGCGCAAACAAAAAGGGTCATCCCGATCCTCGTCTCGGCATCCAACGAAGGCCATGCCGTGCGGGCTGACGAGGTTTGTTACCACTGGCACGACGGCGCCGCTGGTGAGGACGAGCTGACCGACATAGGCCGGAAAGGCCGGCGTCGTTTTGGTGGCCGGCACCGCTGCGGCGGCGGAGTAAGCGGCGTCCAGCGGCCAGACCGGGGTGTCACCACGAAAATCGTGTTCGCGTCGCGATCGACGGACTAGCAGGACACCGTGACGGGACGTTGCGAACACCGTGTCGTCGACCTGCACCGTCCCGAGCAGTGGCAGGACGCGCAACGGCGCGTTCGGCGACACGAATACCAGTTGCCCGTCGCCCTGGTCATCCAGCAGGATCTCTCCGGAGGGTGTGAGAATCATCGAGTCCGGGTCGGTGAGATTGAGCTGGCTGACCGTGCCGAACGGGATGTTCACGGCGTTGGGGGGTGCCGGACACCATCGGGGTCACCTCGACCGTATGGCTCGCCGCCACGAGGGTCGCCCGCACGATCGACGGACCGATGCTGTTGCCCTTCGCGTCGAGCGTCGGGTTCGAGGCGCTAAGGTAGACCGCTCCGTTGGTGAAGACCATGTCGTCATACCCGCCATGGGGCGGCTTGGCGGCGAATGTGTATTGCACCGTGAAGCCCGTGATGGGATCGATCACCAGGAGGTTCGGGTTGGCATCCTCGTTCTGCAGCGCCCAGAGCTGGTGGGTCGTAGGGTCGAACCGCAGCCCATCATTGTGGCCGGTCACCGTAAGATTGCGTTTGACCTTGCCCGCGGAAGAATACTCGACGATCTGGCTCTTCGCCCCCCGCTGCCATCGGGGTTTCCGTTGTTGCCGTAGGCGACCCAGACGTGTTTCCCGACGACCGCGATGGAGTCCGGAGCGGTCGAACCTGCCAAGGGTCCCGCAAAGGTCGTGATGGTGAAGTCGGGTGACGGAACCGGAGTTGGCGGTGGGGCGGCAAGGCCCGTAGCCGGCAGCAGAAGCGCCAGCGCCAAGCACGACGCGAGGGCCAAGCGACGGGAGATGCATGGATCGAAAGGGGAGCGGGTTCCGGGTGCCATGAGTTCGAGCCCTGTCGCGTTAAGGATGAAAACCAAATAGAACCGCAGCGTGACACCCCGATGACGCGGACCGCGGCAATCTTGGCGCGGACAATGGCTAGGATCCGAAGTCAAATCGGGAGGTGGCGCGTGAACGCGGCATCTGACGTATTCCCCTATCGCTCGAACACCATCGACAAGAGAGATTCTTTGCAAAGCTCCTCTTGGCGGGTGGGATATCGCCGCGAGACCGGCGGGCGGCCATTTGCGCGTGATCCGATCCAATTGGATCGGAGCACGCCTGGAAGGACGATTTTTAATCGGAAATGAGGGCTGTGACCGACGCCGTGCCGCAGTCGTCGCCGATGGTAAAATTCACCGGCACCGGGTTCAGAGTCCCGGTCAAATTGGCGTCCTGCGCCGCCGCCACTAACGCGTATCGCTTGGCGCCGGTCGGCGCGATCAGCGCCTCCGGCCGCACACCGCCGATCACCCCATGGAAGACGAATATTCCTGGCCCGATATCCTTTGAAGGAGACGGGTGGGATGGTGGTGGTGAAGGTGCCGACCCGGAGCGTGACCGCCTCGGTGATGGATTGATCCCGTTGCTGGCGCTCCCCAAAGTGAAGCTCGTCAGAAGTTGAAAGTGGTCCTTGTTCGGCTTGTGCTCCAAGTTGATCTCGGGCTTGGCGCTAAAGACGAGGAATTGCACCCGCCGCCGGCGGCGGAACAATGACCACTCCAACGGGGTTGCTCCCCACCGGGACCGTGGCCGCCACCGTGCCGCTGGCCGTGTCGATCACTGAAACATTGTTGGAGGTCAAATTCGTGACATAGGCGTGTTTCCCGTCCGGCGCGACGGCGACCAAAAAGGGGCTATTCCCCACCAGGATCGGGGTCCCTATCACCGTGTTGGTGGACGTGTCGATCACCGAGACATTGTTGGAGATAACATTCGCGACGTAGGCATGTTTCCCATCCGGGGTGACAGCGACCCCTCTTGGACTAGTCCCCACCGGTATCGTGGTCGCCTCCACCGTGTTGGTGGCCGTGTCGATCACCGAGACAGTGTTGGAGCCCGCATTCGTGACATAGGCATGTTTCCCATCCGGCGTGACGACGACCCCCCTCGGGTTGTTCCCTACCCCGACCGTGGCCGCCACCGTGTTGCTGCCCATGTCGATCACCGAAACATTGTTGGAGGTGAAATTCGTGACATAGGCGTGTTTCCCGTCCGGGGTGATGGCGACCCTAACTGGGCTATTCCCCACCCTGATGACCGCGGGCTCCACCGTGTTTGCGGCCGTGTCGATCACCGAAACGTTGCTGGAGCCTGCATTCGCGACATAGGCGTGTTTCCCATCCGGGGTGACCGCGACGTTGAAGGGAACATTCCCCACGACGACCGTGGCCACCACCATGTTGGTGGCCGTGTCGATGACCGAGACATTGTTAGAGCCCCGATTTGCGACATAGGCGTGTTTCCCATCCGGGGTGACGGCGACCCCAAACGGCTCCCTCCCGACCGGGATCGGGATCCCCATCACCGTGTTCGTGGCCGTGTCGATCACCGAAACGGTACCGTCGCCGCTATTCGCGACATAGGCGAAGGGCGCCGCGTCCGCCCGCGAGACGATCAAGCCCAGCGCCATCGCCAGCATGATGGCAAAGAGGGCCATAAATACCTGTGCCGCTGCGGCGCCGCTGCGGTTATTATTGCTGCTATACATGTAACATTGCTCCCTACTTATTCGGGCATTCCCAAGATAGCCAGTTTCCGCCTCGTCGTACTTCGTTTCCGCTCTGCCGGCAAGGGCGAGCCAGTGCATCCCCACCACAATGGTAGGCGTGTCGATCACCGAAACCGGGAACGGTTTTTCCCGCTCTCCGCCGCGCCCGCGGGAAGGGCCAGTTCAGGCGCCGGCGGGCCGTCGGGCGGCTTCGGCGAGCCGGGTTAGATACTCGCCGTAGCCAGACTTGCCGTAGCGGCCGGCGTTCGCGACCAAGAGGTCACGATCGATAAAACCTTTATAATATGCGACTTCCTCCGGGCACGAGATCTTCAAACCCTGGCGCCGCTCGAGAATTTCGACATATTTGCCTGCCTCGAGAAGGCTCTCGTGGGTTCCCGTGTCGAGCCAGGCGAAGCCGCGGCCCATGATCTCGACGGCGAGTTGTTCGCGCTCCATATAAATCCTGTTGACATCGGTGATTTCGAGTTCACCGCGCGCCGAAGGTTTCAAGGAAGCGGCGATGTCGAGCACGCTGTTGTCGTAAAAATAAAGTCCGGTAACCGCCAGCGTCGAGCGCGGCCGCGCGGGTTTTTCTTCGATCGAGATGGCCCGCCCCTTGGCGTCGATTTCGACGACACCGTATCTTTCCGGGTCCGCCACGACATAGCCAAAAACCGTGGCACCCCTGGGTCTCGCCGCCGCCGAGGCCAAAAGGTCCGGCAGGCCATGGCCATAGAAAATGTTGTCGCCAAGGATCAGCGCGACACGATCGCCGCCGACGAATTCGCGCCCGATGGTGAAGGCTTCCGCGAGCCCGCGGGGCTTGTCCTGCGTCGCGAAGCTGAGATGGATCCCGAACTTGCCGCCGTCACCAAGCAACTCCTTGAATAGACTCTGATCCTGGGGCGTCGTGACGATCAAAATATCGCGGATATCCGCGGTCATGAGGATGGACAGCGGATAATAGATCATCGGCTTGTCGTAGACCGGCAATAATTGCTTGGAGATCACCAATGTCAGTGGATAGAGCCTGCTGCCGGAGCCGCCCGCGAGAATGATGCCCTTCATGTTTCGGCTCGCGGTTCGTTGAGAAGCATTTCGACCGTCTCCCGCGCACGTGTTTGCCAATCGCGTGCGCGATAGCCGAAGACGGACGCAAACAGGCTGCTGTCGAGTTCGGAATTGGCGGGCCGCCGGGCGGGGGTTGGATAGTCCGCGGTCGCGATCGCCGAAACCTTCGGCCGCCGGCCGGTCGCTTGCGCCTGGGCTTCGACGATGGCGCTGGCGAATTCGTGCCAGGTCGTGGCCCCATCGCCTGCGAAATGATAGGTTCCAGCGGCCCCAATGCCGCGAGCCAATGCGCGATCGATAGCAAAGACGGCTTCCGCGAGGTCGTGAGTCGCGGTCGGGCAACCGTGCTGATCGGCGACGATCCGCAGTTCCGCGCGTTCGCGCGAAAGACGCAGAACCGTTTTTAGAAAATTAGCGCCGAACGGCCCATAGACCCAGGCCGTGCGCAGGATGAAGTGGCGCGGGTTTGCTTGCCGAACCATGGCGTCGCCCGCAGCCTTCGTCTGACCGTAAACGCCAAGCGGCGCGATCGGATCGGTCTCTACGTAGGCGCCCCTTTTCGTGCCGTCGAAAACATAATCCGTCGATATTTGGATGACCGGCGTTTGTTGCAGCGCCGCGGCCCGCGCGATCGTTTCCGCTCCCACGGCATTGGCGGCGTAGGCCGCCTCAGGCTCGGATTCCGCTCGATCCACGGCGGTATAGGCGGCGGCATTGAGAACAAGGCGCGGTTTAACCGCGAGGATCGCCGCCTTGACGGAGGCGAAGTCCGTGACATCGGCTCTAGCGCGATTACAACCGGTCGCTTCGATATCGCGGGCTCCGGCGAGCGCCAACACTTCGCGCCCAAGCTGACCCGAGGCGCCAAATACGAGGATCGGCCCGTTCATGCCACGGTTCCAAGCCGTTCGCCGCGATAGACGCCGGAGCGGATTCGCTGCCACCACTGTGGATTGTCGAGATACCACCGGACCGTTTTGCGTAAGCCGGAGTCAAAAGTTTCGCGCGGCTCCCACCCGAGTTCGCGTTTAATCTTGCCCGCATCGATGGCATAGCGCCGGTCGTGCCCCGGCCGGTCGCTCACATAGACGATCAAGCGCTCGTGCGATCCACGAGCCTTGTCCGGCGCCATTTCATCCATCAGTCGGCAGATGCGGCGCACGACTTCGAGATTGGTGGTTTCACTCGCGCCGCCGACATTATAGCTTTCGCCCGGCTGCCCGAAGAGAGCGATTTGGACCAGCGCCCTGGCATGATCCTCGACATAGAGCCAATCGCGAACATTGCCGCCGTCCCCGTAAACGGGGATGGGCTTGCCCTCAAGCGCGTTCAAAATGGTCAGCGGGATGAGCTTTTCGGGGAAATGATAGGGCCCATAATTGTTGGAACAATTCGAGACGATCGCCGGCATGCCATAGGTATGATGCCACGCCCGCGCCAAATGGTCGGAGGCGGCCTTTGATGCGGAATAGGGCGAATTCGGCTGGTAGGGACTGGTTTCTTGAAACAACCCATCCGGGCCAAGCGACCCGAAAACTTCGTCGGTCGAGACATGGTGGAAGCGAAACCGCGCCTGTTCTGTCAAGCTAAGCTTTTGCCAATGGTGACGTGCGCTTTGGAGCAGCACGTAAGTGCCCATGACATTGGTTTCGATGAAGGCGCCGGGCCCGTCGATGGACCGGTCGACATGGCTTTCCGCGGCAAGATGCATGATGGTATCAGGGCGAAAACTCTCGCAGATTTGCCGCATCGCGCGCGCGTCGCAAATGTCCGCCTGCTTGAATTGATAGTGCGGATCGCTGGCAACGCCGGCGAGATTATCGAGATTTCCGGCGTACGTCAGTTTGTCGACGACGCAGACTTCGTGTGCGCTCGTCTCGATCAGGTGGCGCACCACCGCCGATCCGATGAAGCCCGCGCCTCCGGTGATCACGAATCGTCTGTTCATAAAGGTCTCACGTGCCGAAGGGCGAAACAAAATTCTTAAAAAAAGGAAGGACCGCGTCCTTTTCGGAGATCGCTGCGTCAACGGGACGGACCGGCCACGCGATCGCCAAGTCGGGATCGTCCCAACGCAAGCCCGCGTCGCACGACGGCGAGTAGAAGCTATCGACTTTGTAGGCGACCTCGGTATCTTGTTCAAGCGTGCAAAAGCCATGCGCGAAGCCTGGCGGCACGAATATCTGTTCGCCGCCATCTCCCGTCAACGTCGCGGAACACCAGCGGCCGTAACTGGGACTGCCGCGGCGCAGATCGACCGCCACATCGAAGATCGCGCCGCGCACGACCCGGACCAATTTGGCCTGGGCCGCCGGAGGGCGCTGGAAATGCAGGCCCCTGATCGTTCCGGCTTTGCGCGACAAGGACTGGTTGTCTTGGACGAAAACACAAGCGACGCCAGCCTCGGCGTAAGTCCGCGCGTTGAAGGTTTCGCAAAAAAATCCGCGCGCGTCGGCGAATTTCTTCGGTCGAAATAGCTTTACGCCTTCGAGTACCAATGGTTTCGAGCTCCTTCTTCGGGGCTTCCGGATGGCGAGCCGTCTTAGCGGCGCCGGGAATTGCCGTGATCCGCCAAATTGATGTTCGCCCGCCCGCGTACCCCCCGGCATTCGTCCATGATCGGGTCGCGTCCCCTGGCGCACCGGCGGCGCGCGATTTCGTTCGCCGTTCCCGGAAATTCATTGGCGATTTCCAGCGGCTGCGCCATCTCGACGGTCGGTCCCAGGTTTCAACGCGACGGTATTATCGCAAGAGCTCATGACAAGGCAATTAACCTCACGTTTCACCTGCACGCGCTGAAGGGCGACCGATCATTGAAGGAGACCGCCATGCGAATGAAACCCTGCGCACCCTGGGGAACTGGTCGCCGCGAATCTTAAAGAACTATCGGGGTGAGACGCCAGCAGCTTTACAATGTCATCAACGCCGGAAGCGCGGTGACGCCGGAAACGGCCGTGCGCGTCGAGAAGGCGTTCGGCGGCGGCGCCGGCGTGTGGCTGAGGAGGCAGGCCGCCCACGACCTCGCGAAAGTGCGCCGGTCCGAAGAAGAGATCAGAGTGCGACGCCTTGCGCAGCCGGTATGATGGCAGTCACTTTAGGCCGGCGCTCGTCGAAAAGGTCGCCGATCGCACGCCAATAGGTGCGCGAACGCTTATCGCGGCACGCCAAGGATTCACAGATGTGATTAAGGACAGGGTGGCCGTGACTGGCACGGCCACGTAGACTTTCGTGCTAGCTAGCTTCTACACCACCGTCCTGAAGAAGCAGGATCGTTGGCTGCGGGGCACGATTTTCGTCGATGCCTTTGCAGGGCCTGGGCTGTCCCGCGTGAGGACGCGAGAAAAAGCCGCAGAACCACCTGGGCTGTTCGGCCCTGATCCGGAATCCGACGCGGCCGAAGTCGAATTCCTTAAGGGTTCGCCGCGCGTCGCCCTGGACATCGCAAATCCGTTCAATTTCTACATTTTTGTCGAGCGCGAAGGACAGCGGATTGCAGAGCTGAAAGGGCTGAAGGTCGAGTACGCACTAACGCGTGACGTAACCGTTCGGGGAGGCGACGCCAATGCCGCGCTGCAGTCCTGGCTAGCGAGCGGCATCGACTGGCAGCATTACCGTGCCGTCGTCTTCCTCGATCCGTTCGGCATGCAGGTCCCGTGGTCGACGATCGAGGCGCTCGCAAAGACGAAAGCCATTGAGATTATCATCAATTTCCCACTTGGTATGGCAATCCAGCGTCTGCTCACAAAATCCGGCGATATTCCGCAAGACTGGCAAGTGTCGCTGGATGCGTTCTTTGGGTCCAAGGATTGGCACACGCTCGTCTACGAATCCAAAGCCGATCTTTTTGGTCCGACGAGAAGCAAGGTCAGCGCTTCCGGCATGAAGCTACTGGAATGGTATCGTAGCCGCCTACGCGGCATTTTCGGCAACGTCTCCACGGCACGGCTGGTCAAAAACACACGCGGCAACCCGCTCTATTATCTTATCTGGGCCGGTCCGCATAAAAAGGGCCTGGTCGGCGCCGAACACATCTGGAGCAAGGGCGAACGCGTGAAGCGCTAAAGAGACGGCCAGCACTTCCGCGCCTGCCGCACGGCCAGCACTTGTCTTCGGCGTCCAGGCCTGGATATCGAATCGCGCCCAGGCCTTCGTCCGTTTGATGAAGCGGCGCAAAAGCAAAGGCCACCAGAGATATTGTTGAGATCGGCGAAAGAGTTGGTGCAGATCCTTGTCGAAAAACCCGACCAACTATTTCGGCACCTGCTCTAATCGCCGGATCGCTCGGAAAGACCCGCGCCTTGGCGAGCCGTTTCGGGCAGCCGCCGATACGCCTCACGCAAGGTATCGATAGCCGCATCGATTTGGCTGCTCTGGCGTTCGAGGTAGCTGATCTGCGCCGAGATCAGCTCCGGCAACAGACCCATCTCGAGTTCCGTCTTGCCGGAATCCTCTCCCCGGCAAGCAAGGATGTCATGAATCTCGGACAGCGTGAACCCGAGCTGTTTGCCTTTAAGAATCATCTTGAGATGAAGCCTGTCGCGGGCATCGTAGCGGCGACTGGTCCTTTCCCGTCGCGGGTGCAACAAGCCGCGGTCCTCATAAAACCGGAGGGTCCGGATGCTCACCTGGAAATCGCGCGCCATTTCCCGGATTGTAGATAGACGCGCATTCGCTTCCGCTCCGGGCAAATCGGCACTTTGTGTTTCCGAATCGGCATGTCCGGTTGGGACGCCGCGGGGCAACCCGCTTCCGGCGTCGTGTTGGGGGTTCGGGTCCATGGCAAATCCCGATTGGTCGATGCTTAACTCCAATCTGAAAAATGGCCCGGTTTGGCTCCGTTTACAACTAAAAAGTGTAATTAAATGCATCACACCAAAAAATAGGCACTCTCCGGGGTGCCAGGGTTTCGGCCGCCACGCATTAATTTATTGTTTACCGGGCGCTTTGAAGGTCGCAATGATTCGCGGCTTGGGGATGGTGCGTCGCGATTGGATCATGCTGGCGCCTTCGGGAACGCGAGCGTCTCCGGCGCCACGCGCGGGAACGAATTATGGAAATGCTCGTGGACATCGGTTTCGGCGCTCTTGAACCTGGCGGCGCCGGGCTTATTCTCCGCATGCGATTTGTCGGGTGCCGGGGTTTTGCCGCATAACAGGCGATACGATGCCGGAGCGGCGGGATCCGGCAGGTTCGCGAAGGGACCAAGGGCTCGATGTGCGGCGACGACCCAGACACAGGCGAAGCTCGCTTCGATGGTCCGCCCCGGGCAAGCCAGCGGCGCGAAGATGCGAATCATACGTGGTTTTTTTGACAGTGAAAGGCAGCCTGTGTCCGCAATTTCATCCAAGGGTGATGACGGCTCTCCTAACCCGAGCGATCCGGAAGGGCTGGTCCATGCCTCGCGCGGAGGCCTAGGCCGCCCGGCCGAGAGCGTGGAACAGGCCGCCGGGCTACTCGCGGGGATCGCGAAGCTGCTGTCGCCGGGCCTGACCACGTTCGAGACGGACCGCGAAAGCGGCGCGAAGCTGGTCCAAAAATTGGATGAATTGGAGCTGCGGCTACGTAATCGCGGCCGCGACTGCAGCGACTCGCTCAGGGCCGCGCTGGCCGGGCTTGAAGCCGAGTTCCGGGCTTCGCCTCGCATGCCCGCCATGGTCGAACCGCCACGGCAAAAAAACGCCCCGGAATCTGGCAGCGAAGGCGCTGCCAATCCGACTCCATCGGTGGCGGGTGAAATGGCCTCGAATCACCCTTGCCCCTCGGTCGCCGAACCGATTTTGGGGGATCAGGAAACGGACGGTGCGGCGCTTGCCGGAACGCTTGAGAATGCCAGCGATGACGTTGACCGCGATTTTGGGGGCGAGGACGTCGATCGCGACGGCAAAGCCGGCATGCTCGGCGCGGAAGCGAGGCAGGGAGTTGCGCTCGAAACCCCGGTTTGCGATTTGACGGGGGGGGCCCAAATCATCCGGGAAGTTGGCGAATGCGCGAGTTCGCTGGATCAATTCGATCGTCTCGCGCGGGTGTTTCAGCGGTCATTAACGCAACTCGAGGCGGCAAAAGCTTATAGGGCTTCGTTCGGGGGGCATGGCGCGGAAAATCCCGTCCCTGAAACGTTTCCGGCGCCTAGCATGGATCCGGCCCGCTACGACGCGCTTACGCGGCATATCGAGACTTCGCACCGGCAACTCGCCGCAAGGCTTGAAGCGGGGCTGGCCGCGGGCGCGAACGAGATGAACACGCTAAGGGATCTGGTCGCCGACGCCGCCAAAAAGACGGAGCTAACCCGAGATCCCGGTCAAAGCCAGTGCGCGGGCGCGGCTCTGGAAGCGGAGATCGCCAAGCTCGCCCTGCGTTTCGATCGCGCCGGCGAAGGCATTGCTTCGCTGACTTCGCTTGAGGGTTCTATCGGCGGCCTATCCGTTCAGCTCGAGGAGATGCGCCGGATTGTGAGCGGCCTGGCCAATGCGGCCGAACCGAAACCGTCGAACGGAGTTGGTTCCGTCGAGGATGCGCAAAGCATCATGCGCGGAATAGCCGGCCTGCGCGCCCTTCACGAGGAAACCGCCCGGCAAACGCAGCTTGTCTTGACCGCGATCCAGGAATCCGTGGAGCAAGTCGCCGGCTATTGCGCTCGCCTGGAGGCCGCCGCAGACGGATTGCGGCCGGACCGCCGTGGTGCCGGGATTGCTCCTGAAGACCCTTTTGCGCCGATCCTTACGTACCTGGCGCAACACGAGAACCCGCTAGCCAGGGAGGCTCTTGCCGACGATCTTGTGCAAGGCGCCGGGAAGCGCCACCCTGCCGCGCACGGCGACACAGCCGGCGAGGCTGGTTTCCTGATTGAACCCGGCCTTGGCTTCCCTGGCTGGGACGAGCATAGCGAGCCCAGTGGTGCGCCGCCCAAGGCCTCCCAGATTCGCGACGAAGGGGCGAGCCGCACCGATTTCATCGCCGCCGCCCGCCGCGCGGCGCGTACCGCGCAAATGGAGCTGGATGGCGCGATACCTAAATCCCTGGCGGGAGACGACGGCAGGGCGAAGCCGGGCGCCTTTCTATTTGGTTGGAACCGAGGCCTTTTCGTCACGTATAAGCGTCCGCTCGTTTTGGGCGCCGCCGGTTTGTTCGCTGCGATTGGCGCCTATGCCATGGCCAGAACGCTCGCTCCGAACAAATTGAGCGATTTCGTACCTACTTTTCTAAAGCAGTCCGGGAGAGCGGCAGAGCCGACGGGCGTCGCAAGCCGGACCTTCGCAAGCATGGTGCCCAAGGGCCGACTGCCAGTAAGCCAGGCCCGACAAAACGAGTCGCCAGGACGCCAGCTTCCGGCAGCGGACGCGGCGAGCACGATGACCGCCCTGCTCGATCCGTCGCGGCTGGCGGCGCCCGCGGAACCGGGGTTTCCTTCGGACAGCGCCGAACCGTTCGGCAAGCTTTCGCCCGTCACGCGAGCCATCGCGGGCAGCGACGCTATCGTGGCCGTGGCCAGTCCCATTCGGGCGAGCAAGATAGCGAGCATATCCGCCCCGCCCCACCCTCCTGCCGCCACGGTTCCCGCGAAAGCTCTTCCATCAGCCGCCTTGGCGGCCACGCCAGCAGTACCGTCCGCCGGCCCGTTAACGGCGCGGGCGCCTCCGCCGGGCGTTGGGCCAAATGAAAATCTCGTTGGCCAAGCCGAATCCGGCGATGCGGCGGCGCAGTTCGATCTGGCGGTTCGTTACGCCGAAGGCGGCGCCGGTCCGCGAAATTATGAACTGGCTGCGCAATGGTACGAGAAGGCGGCGCAACAAGGTCTCGCGGTGGCGGAATACCGGCTCGGGTCGCTTTACGAAAA
>DASYNQ010000391.1:0-3023 GCA_036008425.1 Methylocella sp.
GCCCGATTTATGTATCATCGGCGGGGGCCCCGGTGGTTTCTCGCTGGCGCTTGGGGCGGCGGCTTGCGGCCGGTCCGTCGTGCTCATCGAAAAAGGCGCGCTTGGTGGCCGGAGACTTACCGATGCCATTCCGCGCCACGTCTTGCTGGCGGCGAGCCGGGCCGCCACTTCGGCGCGTGGCGCCGCCGCTTTCGGCATCGCCGCCCAAATGTCGCAAATTGCAAAAGAGCCGCAAATCGATTTCGCGCGCGTGCGTCAACGTGCCACCGCGGTGCATGCGGCGATCGCGCCGAATTATACGCAAGCGCGTCTCGAAGCCATGAATGTGAGGGTCATTCGTGCGCCGGGACGCTTCACTCGTCCCGACACCTGCGAGGCGGCCGGCGAGAAAATCAAGGCGCGACACTTCGTTGTCGCGACCGGAACCGTCGAGAGAATCCTGCCCATTCCGGGGCTCGACCTCGTGCGGCCGCTCGACTGCGCCGCGCTCTGCGGGTTGGAAAATCCGCCCCGGTGTCTTATCGTCATCGGCGCCGATCCGGATGGGCTCGCGCTGGCGCAAGCGATGCGCCGGCTCGGAAGCCAGGCGATCGTGCTTGCGGTGGGGGAAATATTCGTTTCGGAAGACGAAGAACTTGTTGCGCCGGTGCGCGCCGCGTTTGCGCGCGATGGCGTTGTCATTCATGAGGAAGTGCGGATTTCGCGGATCGAGCCGCGCGGCGACGGCGTTCGTGTTTTCATCGCCGCCGCCGGGCATGAAAAACCGATCGCGGGTTCGCACATTCTGGTCGCCGCCGGCCGTGCGCCGGCCGTCGAGGGCCTCGGTCTTGCCGCCGCGAGGGTGCGTTACAACGAAAGCGGCATCGACACAGACGCCACTCTTGCCACCCGCAACCGGCGCATCCACGCGATCGGCGCGGTCGTGAGAAGCGGGCGACAGGGCGGCGGCGCCGAACAGCACGCCGGTTTCGTCCTGCGCACCGTTCTCGGAGTGCCGGGTCGGCGAACGCGCCGGCAAGTGGCCACCCGGGTCATTTTGACCTCCCCCGCGATGGCCACGGCGGGACTGCCGGAAGCGCAAGCGCGGGCGACGCATCGCCATATTCGGGTGCTCCGCTGGCCGTTCGCCGAAACGGAGCGGGCCCGCATCGAGCATCGGCACGGCGGCCACGTCAAACTTGTCACCAGCCGCAGGGGCACTCTGCTCGGCGCCGGTATCGTCGGTGCCGGGGCGGAGGAGTTGATCAACCTCTTTACGCTCGCCATATCGAAAGGCATGACCGCCAGCGATATAGCCTCTATAATGGTTCCCTATCCGGCGCTGGTCGATGCGGCGCGGCGGGCCGCCATGACGTTTCGGGACGGCAGACGCGACGCCCCGTTAGGACGCTTTCTGATCGAATGGAATTGTTCGATCGAACAGCAAACCCTCAAAATCAGAGAGTTGGCGTGGTTCCTTGCCGAGAAAGCCCGTCAAGTTTTCCGGGGCCCAAGTAGCGCATGATCATAAAAAAGTGGTGGAATTGTTGGACAGAATCGGGCCAGAAAACAGATAAATAGTGGCAAGGGCGGTTCGAGGTGAGGCGATCGTCGCCGAGCGGAACTAGTGCCGCCCTCGGGCGTTGGTTCGAGAAGGGGTTGCCATGACCGATCTCGTGATGCCTCCTGGCGAGGGTCTCGCGGCGAGCGGGATCCTTGCGAAAAAACGCCGGCCGGTCCGCTTCGGCCTGGCGACGCGGGTGCTTCTGTTAAACACCGCCTTCGTCATCGCCGCGGCAACGATGATTTACATCCCCGCCATTGCCAACTATCGCGACAATTGGTTGCGGCAACGCCTCAGCGCCGCCTATACGGCCGCACTCGTGCTCGACGCGGCGCCCCAGGCCATGGTGCCCCCCGACTTGTCGCGGCAATTACTGGATAGTGTCGGCGCGCGAATCATCGTCCTTAGCAAGCATGGCACGAAGCGAATCCTCGCCGCGTCCGAGTTGCCGCGCCGCGTCGATGTAGTGTACGACTTTCGCGAGTCTGCTTTCCTGCCCCTGCCCGACGCGGTCGCCACGCTGATGGCGCCGCCAGGGCGTGTTATCACGATCGTCAGCGAAGCGCCCATGGGGGGCGAATGGATCGCGATCACCATGGACGAGGCGCCGCTGATCAAAGACATGCGCGCCTATTCGCTCCGGCTTTTGGCGGTCACCCTCGTCATGTCGATGATCGTCGCGAACCTCGCAACTGTCGCGATTCACTTCATGGTGCTTCGCCCGGTGCGCCGGCTCACCGACAGTTTGATCGAATTCGGCGCCAATCCCGAGAATTCGTCCCGCCGCATCATCGTCCCTTCCGGCGGCAATCACGAGATTGCTTATGCCGAAGAGGAACTCGCCATCATGCAGGATGCTTTGGTCCGCGAGTTGAAAGAGAAAAAACATCTAGCCACGCTCGGGCTCGCGGTTGCCAAGATCAATCACGATATGCGCAACATGCTTACCTCGGGGCAGCTTCTTTCCGACCGCCTCGCGAATGCTGACGATCCGCTCGTCCAACGGCTCGCGCCCAAGCTCGTCGCCACGCTCGATCGCGCGATCCGTTTCTGCCAAGCGACGCTGACCTATGGCCGCGCCGTCGACGATCCGCCAAAATCGACGCGCTTTCCGTTGCACGGGCTCGTCGCCGAGGTCATGGAGATGATAGGGCTCGAAGCGCGCGGCGGGATCGAGTTCGTCAACGCGGTCGCCGCCGATTTCGCCATCGCCGCGGATCGAGAGCAAATGTTTCGCGTGCTTATGAATCTTCTTCGCAATGGCGCCGAAGCGCTGGAAAACACCAGGGCGGAGCCCGGACGGCCGAAGCGGATCCGGGTCGAATCCTGGCTTGAGGCCAAAACGGCGGTGATTGAAGTCGCCGATACCGGACCCGGTGTGCCGGCAAGCGCGCGGGCGCGGCTTTTCACCGCCTTCAGCTCAAGCCGTTCCGGCGGGTCCGGCCTCGGCCTCGTGATCGCGGCCGATCTCGTGCACGGC
>DASYNQ010000392.1:0-4704 GCA_036008425.1 Methylocella sp.
CTTGTCGTGCGGCAGATAGTTCAAGGTCGCGACGATCGACCAGCGGTCCATCTGTCCCTGATTGATTTGCTGGGTTCCATGATAAAGCCCGGAGGTGTCGCCAAGGCCGATCGTATTTGTTGTCGAAAACAGGCGGAAGGCTGGATGCGGCCTTATCACCCTGCTCTGATCAAGGAGGGTGAGACGGCCCGACACCTCGAGGACGCGCTGGATAACAAACATCACATCGGGGCGGCCGGCGTCATATTCATCGAAACAAAGCGCGACGTTGTTTTGCAGCGCCCAAGGCAGGATGCCATCCCTGAACTCGGTCACTTGGAGGCCGTCCTTAATGACGATGGCGTCCTTGCCGATGAGATCGACGCGCGAGACATGACTGTCGAGATTGATCCGCACGCAAGGCCAATTCAGCCGCGCCGCGACCTGCTCGATATGGGTCGATTTGCCGGTGCCGTGATAACCGGTGATCATCACCCGGCGATTCCTGGCAAAGCCCGCCAGAATGGCGAGGGTGGTATCGCGATCGAAGAGATAGTCCGGGTCGATGTCCGGAACATGCGGATCCGCGGTTGAATAGGCAGGCGCTTCCATATCGCTGTCGATGCCGAACACTTGGCGCACCGAAATCCTCATGTCGGGCAGGCCGCCGGTCGCGGCGTTTTCATCCATTATCATGCCTGAATTCCTCCTTCGTGGCGGGCCCAGCGCAAATGTTTGAAAGAGGTTCGAAAAGAGGTTCGACGAGCGCCGGCAAAAACTCCATTGAGCGGGCGGAAAGCATCAGACATGCTTCACCGACTTCAGGTAATGATAAGCGCGGATGATCTCGCGTAATTTGTCTTCATTCGAGCGGTCGCCCGCGTTGGCGTCGGGATGGAGACGTTTTACCAAATCCTTGTACCGTGCCTTGATCACGGCCATGTCCACGCTATCGTCGAGACCCAATTGATCCAGGGCTTTTAGGGCCGCCAGCCCGTAACGCGGTTTGCGCGACCCTTCGCTAGAATGGCGCCGGATGTTCGTTTGAAACATCCCCAACGGGTCGCCCGTGCGCAACGGCTCGTCGCCCTCCTCGCGAAAACTCTTGGCCCCACGGTTCACGCCCATCGACCACGTCGGGCGATGGCCAACCAAGGCGTCGCGCTGGTAAAGGGCCATTGCTTCTGCGCTCATACCGTTGAAATAATTATAGGTGGCATTGTATTCACGGACATGGGCGAGGCAGAAGCAAAAATAATGGCCCTCTCGAAAACAGCCCATTGGGGCGCGGAACTCGCCCGCTTCGCTGCAGCCCGGATGCTGGCAGCGCGCCTGATCTGGGCGAGGCGCCCCCCGGGGCTCGGACTTAACCCTGATGCGGTCGAAGAGGCGTGATTTTAAATTCATGGCTCCGGCATTATGAATGTCTTTGGAATGGCCGCAAGCGGCTCGATGCGGTAAAGTGACAATAAAGCCGCCGGTCGGGGGCCGGTTGCGTTTTTTAAGGCTGCCTTGATATGGACGAGCAGAGCGACATTGCCGCAGGCGATCGGATCAGGGCGAAATTGCAGGCCGCCTTTGCCCCCGACTCCATCGAAGTCGTCGACGAATCCCACATGCACGCGAGCCACGCTGCCATGAATCGGCCGGGCGCGGCTGCGAGCCCAGGCGGAACCCACTTTCACGTCAAAGTAGTTTCGCAAGCCTTCAAGGGCAAGAGCCTGGTCGAGCGCCATCGTGCGATCAATCATCTCTTGAGGGCTGAATTCGATGCGGGGGTGCATGCCTTGGCGATCGAGGCGAAGGCGCCGGGCGAGTGAAGTCCAACGCGACGGCCGGGAATCCGGGCCAATTTCCTCAATGGCCTCCACCCAGCACTATCGTCCCGGTGGCCAGCCAGGCCGCCGCGCGGGGGAGCTGCCGAACCATCGACGACCGCCACCAACGTGCGATCCGAATCATGGGTAGCTCCTTCGTCGTAGCTCGGAAGGAACGGCTCAAATCATCAACTCGAGTCATACGGCAACTCTCCATCGATTTCGCCTAGCGACGATGGTGCCATAACGTCGCCGCCGCCCCGCATGGCTTCCGCCGAAAGACCGTCGCTTATGTCGCTGTTGATCGTTGGTTCGTACTCCAAAAGGATGGTGGATTATGTAAGATTGCGCAAATCGCCACCGCGTGGGGGCGTTGACATGCAAGCGATTGTGAGCGCTATATGCGCGCGTGCCGGGCACGAACTGTGTGCCTCCTTCTTCTTCCAATTCCCGTTTTCGATGTTTGGCCACGCGCCAGTGACGGCGCGGGCGCCGCCATGCGAGAAAGCGGCTGCGTCCTTATCGGGCTATACATCGAAAGGCATTTTGACCATCAACGAGGCACGCGCCGCGCTGGGCCGCGCGCCGCTGGCGGAGGCCTCGGCGAATAGGCCGATGACGCTGACCAACGCGGGCTTTGTCGCACTGCCGGAATAGGCGGAACCTCGAACCTCCGACTTTTTGAATTCCCCTCTTTGGGATTTTTGCATGGACGCTCTTGTCTCCGGCAAGACGCGGATGGCCGCGCGCACGCTGCTTGCGCGGGCGGGCGGCGTCTGGATGTGGCCGGATCGCTCTGACGGAGAGGCGGGGCGCGGCCTGCGTTCCGGTCGCGGCGGATGTGGCGCGTTTCTGGATCAGTCGGCTGCATGGCCCGGGGCCGGGGGCGAACGATTGGGCGGTCCTGCGCTGTCTCGGCATCGCCGCGCAAAAATTGAACGACGGTGACGAGGCGGGTGCGCAAAAGGCACTCGACGCGAGCGAGCTGACCCGGCTTTCGAGCGATGGCGTGGTGCTCATGCGCGTCGTCGCCGGTTCGCTCGGGATCGGCCCGCTCGATCTGCCCTGGGCGGATGGGCCGAGGCTGTGGCGCGCGGAAGACATCGCGGCGCATCTGCCTTTGTTCAAGGACTATGCGCCGGCGGCCAACCTGCTCGCGAAGGCGGGGGCTTGGGACGAGTCCAAACATCCGCGCGCGCCGGCGGGATCGCGCGAGGGCGGACAGTTTCAATCGGGTGGGGGCGGTGACGGAGGCAGAGCCCGGCGGCACCGGGCATCGGCCATGATGCCGGGGCGCCGCTCGACGAGCCGCCAGAAATTCCGCCGGTGGACCCGCTTACCGAGCCGCTGCGCAATGCGTTTGCAAAGCTTGCCGCGAGATGGCTGGCGCGCTAGTTGGCGGGCGCCGCTTTTGGACCTGAGGGAGAGTTTGTCGTCGCATTGGAAGCGGCGACGGAAACCGCCGCGTGGCTTTACGACAAATATCCACTTATCAAAGCCTATCTCGATCAGCCAAAGTCGCTCGGAGAGCTTCAAAATAATGTTGGAAAGCCCGGCAAAGGATACGATGTTCACCATATTGTGGAGCAGACTGCGGACGACCGCGAGGGTCACTCTGAAGAGGATATCGATGGGCCGGACAATCTCGTCCCGCATCCCAAGATTGAAGCATTGGGAAATCACCGGCTGGTATATGAGAGGGAACAAACGATTCGGCGGCCTATCGCCTCGCGAATATTTGCGTGGAAAAGATTGGGATGAAAGACGCCAGGTTGGACTGGAAGCGCTTATCGAAGCCGGGGTGCTAGAGCCGTGAGGAGTGGAAAGCTTAAAGAGTTTACAATCGACTAACTTGTCGATCGATTTGCCAGACTTGGTATAGAACAAGATAAAGCAGGGCTTTACGGCGAAATACCTAAGTATAATAAACTTTTCAAAGAAATGACGGGTGTGGACGAGGAATTGCGTGCGCGCGGCCGGGAAGCCAGGCTTGCACTGCTTAGGCTCTTTAATCATTCCAATATGCAGGTCCGTGTGCAAGCTGCCACATTTAGTTTAGGTGTTGCGCCTGAGGCAGCGCGAAAGGTACTTGAAGCAATAAGAGCGTCAAAATGGCAGCCGCGAGCGATGGATGCAGGGATGACCCTTCGCGGGCTCGACAACGGACAATACAAGCCGGATTGAAGGCAAGTTCTGAAGCCCATGAAGTACGCCAGCTCGAAGACATGACCGTCGATTAATTAGTCGACCGCTTCGCTGAGATTGGCGTCGCACAGGACCAAGCTGAAATAATGGGCGAAATCGGAAAGTTCAACACTCTATCGGCAGATGGATGCGACCGAGAAAGAACTCCGCAGGCGAGGGCTGGAAGCCCGGCTAGCACTGCTCAGGCTCTACGATCATCCTAATATCCAGGTTCGCTTAAAGGCTGCCAAGCGGACGCTTGGAGTGGCGCCAGAGGCAGCTCGCAAAGTCATTCAAGCAATTTATGATTCGAAATGGCACCCCCCGGCGGGTGAAGCTGGAATGTCACTCTGGAATCTCGATAGAGGTTTTTAAGCCAGATTGAGGCCACGTTCTGAATCCCATGAACCATGCTAGCCTTGGAGACATGACGGTAGATCAATTAGAGCGGGATGTTTTTAGGTAGAACCATATCCGGCGTTTACGAGATATCGCTGGCATTCTTCGGGTGAGAAATCATCAAGGAGCGCACCGATCTGGCGCCAGGTCGCCTCAACGGTGCGCTTTGCGGCCTTGCGCAGCGAGTGCTTGAGCTTGGCGAAGACCTGCTCAATGGGGTTGAGATCAGGGCTGTAAGGCGGGAGGAAGAAGAGCCGTGCGCCGGCGGCTCTGATCACATCGCGAATGGTCTTGCCTTTGTGCGAGCCGAGATTGTCGAGGACCA
>DASYNQ010000393.1:0-6546 GCA_036008425.1 Methylocella sp.
CGTCTTCAAACCGATGCCGCGCGCGCCTGGCACATTGTCGGTGGAATCGCCGGCCAGCGCCTGAACGTCGACGACGTTTTCGGGGGCGACGCCGAAATAGGCGCGAACCTCTTCGATCCCGATCTTGCGCTCCTCGCGCGCACCCTTGGCGCCAGCTTCCCCCGAGGCCGGATCGTACATAGCGACGCCAGGGCCAATGAGCTGCATCAAATCCTTGTCGGCGGAAACGATCAAAACGTCGGCGCCGCGCCGGAGCGCCGCGCAGGCATAGGTCGCGATCAGATCGTCGGCCTCATAGCGGTTCTGCTCCACAGGGGTCAGGCCGAAAGCCCGCACGGCGGCCCGCATCAGCGGGAACTGCGGGATGAGATCTTCCGCCGGCTCCGAACGATTGGCCTTGTAGGGCGGGTAGAGCTCCTTGCGGAATGAATGTTCGGATTTGTCGAAAATAATCGCGAGGTGGGTCGGCTTGATCCCCGCCGCACCATCGCGCACGAACTGGAAAAGCTTGGTGCAGAAGAGCCGCACCGCTCCGGTCGGCAGACGATCGGAGCGGTAATTATATTTCGCGAGCTGGTTGATCGACTGGAAATACGCGCGAAAGACGAAAGAAGATCCGTCAACCAGGAAAACATGGTCGCCCGCTTGGACTGGGCGTTCTATCGCGGACATATGTTCAATCGAAGACATCGGCACGGCGCCTTTTCAGCTATCAACGGCGGCAGCAGTTCTGACGCCACTGCTCTCGCAGGCGAGAAACCGTTAAAAAGCGCGCCCCGATGCAGCATTTCGATGCAACCAATGATAGCCCCTGTTCGTTACATGTTCTAGCCGCTCGAAACCGGCGCCTTTGGCGTGGGCCTAAGGAATTGGCGGTGTTGTATTACCCCGTGTTTGTGCGTCGCGTGCAAATTCAGCCAAATTGTCAATCTCCATTCCAACACATGAAAAGCAGCCGAGCCTGGCATGCCCCTTGCCGCGAGCCCTCGCCCCGATACATTCTTCCGCATTCCCGGACAACACCGGGCCCGGCCATGCCATCACGGCCAGCCCGAGCCAAGACGGGATTCATAGAACATTCGCCGGAGCTGCATCGTGAAGCAGAACACACAACTAGATTTCGAGGCCGTTTTCAACAGCCTGCCCGCGCCATTCCTCGTGATGGACCGGAGTTTTAATATCGTCGCCTTCAATCAGGCCTTTCTCGACGCGACCAATCGTTCGCCTGACACGCTCATCGGGATCAATATCTTCACCGCATTCCCGGCGGCGGGAGAAAGCGGCCGGATCCTGCAGGACTCCCTCGCACACGTCCGCGACAATGGGGTTGTCAATGTATTGCCCGTGTTTTCTTGCGCATGTGCTGTCGATGGCCGGACTGAAGAGCGTCTTTGGAGCTGCACCCATGTCCCGGTCCACGACAACGACGGGCAGGTCGCATTCCTGCTCGAGACTGCTCAGGATATCTCGGAGCTTCGTCGTTCGAATGGCTCGGCGGCCCTTGATTCAGCGGCAGCGGGCGAGACCGATCCACAGGCGGGAAACGTCCAGGTCCTCAATCAGACACTTTTGGCGACGGTCCAGCAGTTGGGCCGTTTGGTCATGCAGGCTCCGAGCTTCATGTGCGTTTTGCGCGGGCCTAACCTTGTTTTCGAATTGGTCAATATCGCTTTTTCGATGCTCGCCGGAGGCCGCGATCTCATTGGGAAAACTTTACGCGAGGGATTGCCCGAATCCGAAGGTCAGGATTATCCGCGCCTTCTGGAGAATATTTTTAAAACCGGCGAAGTTCACGTCGGGCGCAAGACGCGTATTCTTCTGCAAGACGCACCGGATTGCGAGATAGAGGAGCACTACATCGATTTCGTCGCCCAGCCGATCATGGGCGCGAACGGCGAGGTAACAGGGATTTTCATCGAAGGCAACGACGTGACGGATCATGTCCGCACGGAGCAGCGGCAAGCGCTCCTTATCCGCGAGTTGCATCACCGGGTCCGCAACACGCTGGCGATGGTGCAAGGAGTCATGACCACGACTGCGAAGACCTCCGCGAACATCGAGGAATTTCAGGACGCGTTCTCCGGGAGGGTCGCTTCGCTCGCGAGGACCCATGCCGTCATGACCGAGCAACCCCAGCAATCGGTTTCCTTTCAACAATTGCTGACCCAGGAGCTTGGCCCTTATTCCGACAATCAGGGCCTTCGGATTCGCCTCTGCGGGCCTGCCGTCGACTTGCCCTCGCAGATCGCGCTACCGCTCGGCATGGCGGTCCACGAACTCACGACCAACGCCGTCCGGCATGGCGCCCTTGCCACGGCGGAAGGCCGGGTCGAGGTCGGCTGGAGCTTGATAAAGAAGGACGGTGAACCCGCGCTGTTATGCGAATGGAACGAATTTTCGGGACCGCCGGTATCGCCGCGTTGCCGCGACGGGTTTGGCTCGATGCTTCTCGAACGGGTGCTGCCGCAGCAGATCCAGGCGGAAGTGGCGGTCGATTTCGCGCCCGCGGGATTTCGCTTGCGAATGGCGGTGCCGCTTCAAAATGGGCGATGACGCCCCGTTTGGATCCCTTTTCGTGATTATGCCATACTCCCGCAAAATCGGCGGTTGAAATACTCAAGCTAGGGTATGCCTGATGATACCTCTCACAGCAGCATTTATCGGCGTCGTTATTGCGGTGCGGACGAGCAGCGACATCAGCCCAAAGTCGAACTCAAGCCGTAATAGCTTGGCCAAAAAGAGTTGCGTTCCCAGCGAACCGCCGCTGGGACGAAGACCCGCCGTCCGCGCGCAATGGCGAAGTTGGTTCGCGAATCATGTCCTAGAACCCGGCCCGCATCAAAGAGCCGGAACGCGTTCACGCCGCCTTCTGGTTGATATTCGCCTCGGCTAGCCGCGTGAGCAACTGGTCTGTCTTTTTTTCTTCGTCCAAGGTTTCGCCCAGGAGCTTGCTGGCCTCCTTCATGCCGAGCTGGTCAGCCCAAGCAATCATGGTCCCGTAACGGGCGATCTCGTAGTGCTCCACGGTCTGCGCCGCCGCAAGCATACCCGCGTCGTGAACTTGACCCTCCTCGATCTCCTCCATGACATCCTTGGCTTCCGCCAAGATTCCATCCATCGCGTCGCAGCGTATGGCACGCGGGGCCACTCCACATTGATCGAAAATAGTCTCCAGGCGGTCAATATGACCGTCGGTCTCCTCGCGGTGTTTTTCGAAGGCGCGCTTGAGATCGGGGGACTTCGCGCTCTTAGCCATCTTCGGCAAGTTTTTATAGATTTGCTTTTCGGCGTAATAGATATCCTTGAGGGTGTGCAGAAACAGATCGTTCATCGATTTGACCGTCATTGGGCTCTCCTTGAGCATGGATGCATCATGTGCGTCAACGCCAGGGGCAAGAGGAAGTTCCTTTTGTTTGGGGCCTCACACGGACCGGCGCGGAATGCGTCTTCTCTTTGCCGGCAACCGGTGCTTTGTCGTATCGATCGCCTCCAACGGGTCGCAGCCTAAGCCATTGAGCCGTCGGCTAGCCGCTATCCCATACGATCACCGATCCGGCGCCATATTGATCTTGCGGGAATCATTCCTTCGAAATCACCGAGCGGATGATCTTCGACATGAACCGCGAGGCGTTTGTCGCCAGGAACGAGATTAGGTCCTTTGGCGACCGCGCAACTCTTCAAGACACCGTCGAGTTTGAGCCGAAAATCATAATGCACTCTCCGGGCGGCATGCTTCTGCACGAAACGCAGAGTTTCCGGCTTGGCTGTTTCGCGCTCGGTGCGACCCGAGGGTTCAATGGTTTTCGAGAAATCCCGCTTGCGCCTATAGGCTTCGCGCGCTTTTGAAGTCGGCATCAGCTTGCCTTTTTGATGCGGCCCTTGGTTGGCGCGGATTTGGGGCGGGCGGCGGCGCGGCGGCCAGGCTTCGGCTTCGTCGCGGCCGGGCGGGATTTCTTCGTCTCCAGCTGAGCGCTCTTCTCCGGTCCGAGGCTACGCCGCAAAGCGTCCATAAGGTTGATCACGTTGCCCGATCGCGGCACGTGTGTAATCTGCACTGGCTTCCCCGCGCGCCTTGAGTGAATGAGGTCGACCACCGCTTCCTGATAGCGATCCTTGAATTTCTCCGGATCGAAACTGGCTTTTTTAGTTTCGATGATGTGAGACGCGAGATCCAGTAATTCCTTGCTGATATCGAGGTCTGGAATGTCAGCGAAGTCGGCGCTGTCGCTGCGCACTTCATAATTGTGATGCAACGTCGTGCCCATGATTCCTTTCGCTCTCGGTTCGAGCAGAATCAACCGCTCGCGTCCATGGAGTGCGACGCGGGCAATACCGGCGAGGCGGCGCTGGCGCATGGCTTCGCGAATGACCGCGAAAGCCTCCTGGCCGATTTTGTCGTCCGGCGCAATGAAATAGCGGTTATCGAAATAGACCGGATCAACGTCCGATTTTGGCACGAAACTTTCTATATCGATCGTGTGGCTGCTTTCGATCTCGATCGCGGCGAGTTCCTCGTCGCTCACCGTGACGTAGTCGCCTTTGCCGACTTCGTAGCCTTTGACCCGGTTTTCGCGGTCGACGATCTCCCCTGTTTCACTATCCACATATTGCTGTTTGAGCCGATGCCCCGTCTCGCCATTCAGAAGGTGGAAGGAGACTTTTTCCTTGTCGCTGGCGGCGGGGAACAAGGCCACCGGACACGTAACAAGCGACAGCTTGAGGTAACCTTTCCAATTTGCACGTGGCGGCACGACGGCCTCTTAACGCAACGCGAGGAATCGAAGACGGCCATTTAACGCGGCCTCGGCTTTCCAGGTTCCAGGCAGCGGGAGCGTTTTTTCCGGAACCCGCCGCGCGAAAATGCGTTTACGGAGTTAATCATCCGCGAACGCCGCGCAACGAAAGGAATTTCGCTTTGAAAAAACTTGGTGTTGGGCAGCAGGTTCCCAAGCCTCCCGCGCCCGAGCCAGGCGTTCCGCCGGGCAATCTGCCGCCGCTTCCGCCAGCCGAAATTCCGGTTCCCGATCCAGCGCCGCCGCCGATCGAAGATCCCGGCGATGCGCCACTTCCGCCTTTTACGGATCCTGACGTGATCGAGCCCGGCGAACCAAAACCCGCGCACACGCCCATGCACGTGCGCGGCATAAAGCGAAGTCCGAGAAGCCCCGCTGCAAGGTCATCCGCGCTTAAAGGCGGCGAGGAAAGACGGCATGAGCGGAGCAACTCATTCCCAAGTTCAGCGTTACAACATGCAGTGATGGAGGCGAACTTGGGGATCAGTCGAATACCGGCGGCACCAAGCCGAGCGCGTCCACGAATTACCGTAACCCTCAAAACTGGAGTGGAGTTGGATACATGACGAGCAGCAAACCTGAAGATTTGGCCGCTGATCTTGCGGCCCTGCGCGACGACGTCACGAAATTGACTTCGTCGGTGTCCGAATTTATTCGCACGCAGACCACCGCGGCGTCAAACACTGCCTTCGATGCGATCGATAACGCGCGACAGAAGGTTTCCGATACGGCGAGCAAGGCGCAAGATCGTGTGGCCGGAGCGAGCAGGGATCTCGAAACGACGATCGAGCACAATCCTCTGGCGGCGGTGCTTATCGCGATGGTTGCCGGCTTGTTTATAGGCATATTTGGAGGATCGCTAAGCCGCAAATGAATGCGCTGATTAGCCGGCTGATAAGCGACGCCACGGCTCCGGTCGAACAAATGAGCGCGCGCCTTTTCAAAAAGGCCGTGCTCTTTTTAGTGGCGATCGGCTGTCTGTTCGTCTGTTCGATATTTCTTGCAGTCGCGCTTTTTATTTTCGTCCAACCATTGGTTGGAACCGCGATCGCGGCCCTCGGAACCGGCAGTCTTTACCTCGGCGTCGCAGGAATTTGCATCGTCGTTGCGTCGCGCGACAAGGCGGAGCAAGCAGCACCGGCCGCAGCGGAGTGCGACCCAATGACCGGAACTAAAGGAAATTCTTCAACCCAAAAGCTTGCGTTTGCGAGGAATAATGACGAGGCCGTCGCGCCTATCCTCGACTTTTTGCGCGACGCCGGGCTCGAGCGCGAACGCCTCGCTCTTGAGGCGGGCATGGAGATCGCAAAACGATTGCATCCGTTTTCCTTGGCCGCCTTGGCGATTGTCGCGGGCTTTATTCTTGGCCGGATCCTGAAGCAACGCACCAGCTCACCCAAATAAGTTGGCTCATCCGCCATGTCAGGCGAGGCTGCTGCTTTTTTCAGGCTCGTCCTTGCGATGCGACTTGCGATCGAAGAAAAGCGCCTGACTGATGACCGCCTTCAGGCTGTCGATGCCGAAGGGCTTGGTTATGAGAAAGGCGGGCTCCGGCGGTGTCCCGGTCAAGAAACGCTCTGGATAGGCGGTAATGAAGATCACCGGCACGGACACGGTTTCGAGGATCTGATTGACCGCTTCGAGACCCGAACTTCCGTCGGCGAGCTGAATGTCCGCGAGGATAAGGCCTGGCCGTTCGCGCCTAACAGCCTCGAGCGCCTCGCGATGGGTGCGCGCGACATTGACCACGCGG
>DASYNQ010000394.1:0-3027 GCA_036008425.1 Methylocella sp.
AGTCGAACTTCAGGCCCAGCAAGAAAGGCTCATGCGGCGCATCGGCATTGCGCCCGAGCCGCGCAAATTCACTCCCCACGTCACGCTCGCGCGGCTGCGCGCGGCTTCCTGCGCCGGCGTCGCCGAATATCTTTCCGCGCGAGGGTATTTCCTGTCGCGCCGGTTCGAGGCGAAGCGCTTCGTCTTGTTCTCGTCGCGGGCATCAATTGGCGGCGGCCCCTATGTCGTTGAGGCGGCTTATCCGCTTGGATAAGAGCTGGCCACGGCCACCGGGGCAGAGAAGCGATTTCGCTGCCGCCGCAAGATCATCGGTAGACCGCCCTCGGGCCGCAAGGTGATATGCTGCACCGGCATCGCCACATGGTTTTTCTTAAGTTCAAAGGAAAACGACCGCATGATATGGGCGAGGACGATCGCCGCCTCCTGCAGCGAGAAGGACGCGCCGATGCAGACGCGCGGACCGGCGCCGAAGGGCAGATAGGCAAATCGATCGATTTTTTCGCGCGAACCGGGAAGAAACCGGCGCGGATCGAAGCAATCTGGCTTGTCCCAAAGCAAACGATGCCGGTGCAAAACCCATTGCGACACCATGACCAAGCTGCCTTTCCGGATCCGCTTGCCGGCGAGATCGTCGGGGCCGATTGCCTGCCGGCTCATGCTGGCGACCGGCGGATAGAGACGCATCGCTTCCTCGATCACGGCCCTCGTCTCGACGAGCTGCGCGGCATAATCCTCGACCGGACCCGATAGAACCGCGCTGGCCTCCGCCGAGAGTCTCGCCCGCCATTCCTCCGATAGCGTGAGAAGAAACAGGGACCAGGTCAAGGCATTGGCGGTGGTCTCGTGCCCGGCCCCGATAAAGGTCAGGATATTGGCCTTGACTTCGGTGTCGCTTAATCCAGCGCCGGTTTGCGGATCCTGCGCTTCGAGGAGAAGGGTGAGGATATCGCGTGGTGCGCCGGCCTTGTCCTTGGCGAGGAGGCGCTTGCGCCTGGCGACGAGCGTTTCGACAACGGAGGCAAAGAAATTCTGCGCGGAATTGCTCCCAAGCTTGGTCAAGCGCGGCAGCCATTCGGGAAAATCGAGAAGATCGAAGGGATCGAGCCGGCCAACCGTCGCGAAATAGCGGTTGATCGCGGCCGCGAACCGATCCAAGTCCCGCCCGAGCCCATCCGAAAAGATCGTGCGCCCGAGAATATCGAGCGTCACCCGCGCCATTTCCGGCTGAATGTCGATGATCCGCCCCTCGCGCAGCCGCAGCCAGCGCGCGACGAGGTCTTCCGCGGAGGCAGTGATCGCGCGTGCGAAGGAACTTACCGTCTTGGGCGTGAACAATGGCGCTAAGGTTCGCCTTTGCACGCGCCAATCGTCCCCTTCGGCTTCCAGCAGCCCTTCGCTCAAGCCCGGCCCGAGAACGCGTTTTTGCAAAGCATCCTTGCGATAATTGGCGGCGTTGTCGACAAGCACACGGCGGATCGCGGCCGGATCGTTGACCACCGCGATCGTGCCGAGGATGGTCGGACCAACAAGAATCGGCCATTCGAAATGCGCCTTGGTCCAGGTTTCGATGGGGTTCCGGCGCAAGACTCGCATCGTGGAAAAAGGGCCGAGCGGCGCATCGTGTGGCCGAGGCGCAGGCGGACGCGGCGGTTCGATGAGGCAATCTGTCATGACCCTTATACCTATCGTTGGTGTTGCTGCATGGAAAGCCGGGAGGTTTGACGCGGCGCCGGTAAGTCCAAAAAATGCCAGTTTGCGCGATTACATGGGCAGCGGGAAGCGCGCCAGCTTGCGGCTCCGCCCGCCGCGATATAGAACCCGGTTCGACTGCTTTAGGCTCCCTTCGTCTAGCGGTCCAGGACGTCGCCCTCTCACGGCGAAAACAGGGGTTCGAGTCCCCTAGGGAGCGCCAATGAAATCAATCAGTTACGTTATAAGACGCGGCGCATGTCCAAGATTTGGCCAATATGCCGGCATGGATTTATATGAAGTGCGGTGCACGCCCGCGCATCGCGGTCAGCCTTTTCCTCGCCTCGTTTGCGGCGCCGTGCTGCGCCGATCCTGCGTCGGTCATTCACTATTGCGCCGGGCGAGAAATCTTGAACACGTCGATCGACAACGCCGAGCGCGAAATAGACATGGCCGCGTATGTTCTGACGGATTGGCCTATCCTGCAAGCGCTCACGCGCGCCGGTAGTATCTCAGTTTGAAATTTGTATCCGCGCGAAAGCGGCCCTGAGGATAAAGCAACCGCGCCGGCCACCCCGGTGCGGTTTCCGCTCCGCGTCACGCTGGCTCAGCCACGCGGGGAAGGTCAGAACGTTCGTAGCTCCTCGCGCGCCATCTCGCTGAAATCCTTCAGAGGGTCGAACGCCGACCCGCTCTCGATCAATTCATGCAGCTCGCGGATCGTCTTGTTCGGCGCGAAGTAGGTGTCGATCGTTGCGCGCATGATCTTGTCAGCGCACGCGACAATTGTTGGCGAGGACAGGATGCGCATTCTGCTGATCATGGCGTAGAGGGCGACGAGCTGCTGAATCTGTGGCTCGTTGCTCACGACGGCATTGCCATACGCTTGCGATGCCGCGACGATGAAGTCCCTGTAGAGGTCCTCTCGCTGCGACTTATTGTGGGCGAGCTGCCCGGCCCTCGCCTGGGCGCGTAGGCCCAGCCAAGTCGTGATGCCCGATGTCAGGCCGCCGACCACCGATCCGGCAAGCGCCGAGAGTGCCGAAATGTATGCGATATCCATGCATTGATCATGGACGCCCGCGCGTTCGTCAGCAAGATCTCCGCCGCATAATCTTCTGCATTTCCGACGCGCTGCCCCGCGCGCTGCCGCCGCAAGACCCAGCACAGCGCGCGAAGCTTCAAGGTGCGATAGCAAAGGCGGACGCGCGGCATTAGGCGTTCCCCGACTCTCGGCCACGCTCGCCGCACTTCTCCGGCGTGTTTTGGTAAACGCTGAATCCTGCGGCGAAGAGCCGGGCCGAGGCCGCGTCAAGAAGCTCGGAAAAGTGCGAGAAA
>DASYNQ010000395.1:0-8271 GCA_036008425.1 Methylocella sp.
GCAAGGCTTCGAGACGCAAATTTTGGGCGGCTCCTTCGGCCGCGTCAGCGGGCTGTTCGAATACGGCAAACAAATCGACGATTATAGTCTTTACGTCACCGGCGACGCGACGCGCGATGGCGGCTGGCGCTTTTTTTCGCCGTCAACCCTGTTCCGGCTCTACGGCGATCTCGGCTACCGCGCGCAAGGCAACGAGCTTCATTTCACCGCCTCCGGCGCCCGCACCATGCTCGGTGTCATCGGCCCGACGCCGGTTGGCCTGCTCGACCAAAACGAAAGCGCGGTTTTCACCAATCCGCAAACGACGCTGAACGAAGCGGGCACGGTCGCCTTCACCGGCAAATTCGACATCAATCCGCAATGGTCGGTTGCGAGCAATTTTTACATACGTACTTTCGAGCAGCACCATACCGACGGCAACGACGGGGATTTTCTGGATTGCACGGACAATGGTTTACCTTTCGATCCAAAATTTGCTGGGTCCCTTTGCCTTAACAGCAACAATTTTCCCAACGTGACCGATGGAAATGCCTTCGTCATTCTCGATCGCAACGGCAATCCGATCCAGTTCTCCCCGAGCGCGATTTACGGGACCATCGATCGCGTCGCCATCCATGCGACGACCTTCGGCGCGGCGCTGCAAGCAACCGATAACGACACATACTTCGGGCACCAGAATTATTTCACCATTGGCGCCAGCGTCGATCGCAGTCTGCTGAGTTTCAGCTCTACCAGCCAGCTTGGCACCATCTTCCCCGATTTCGTCATCGGCAATGGCGCCTTCCCGGGCTCCGGCGACATCATCGGCACCTTGGGAGGAATCGGCAAAGTGCCAACCTTTCTCACCGGCACAACGACGTATTATGGCGTCTACGCACTTGACACCTTCAACATTACGCCGGAGCTCGCGCTGACCGGCGGCGCACGGCTCAATATCGCTCAGATCGTCACCGACGATGCCACGGGCCTGGCGCCGGAACTCAACATCAACGACACTTTCTCGCGGATCAATCCGGTGGTTGGCCTGACCTATAAAATCCTGCCCACGGTCACCGTCTACGGCGGCTACTCCGAGGCGAACCGCGCGCCGACGCCGCTCGAACTTGATTGCGCCGATCCAAACCGGCCGTGCCTCCTTGAAAATTCGCTTGTCTCCGATCCGCCTTTGAAGCAAGTCGTGGCGCACACCTACGAAGCGGGCCTACGAGGGGGACAGTCCGTCTTCGATACGGGCCAAGTCGATTGGAAAGCCGGCTTCTTCCGGACCAACAGCACCAACGACATCGTTTCGCTCGCCAGCAAAATTACCGGACTCGGCTTTTTCGAAAATGTGCCGGCAACCCTGCGTCAGGGCGTCGAGGCCGAAGCAACCTTCCACTATGGCAATCTGTCGGCCTATGCGAACTACGCCTTCATCGACGCGACCTACCAATTCGCCGGAGCCTTGGCGTCTCCGAACAATCCTTTCGCCAATGCGAATGGAAACATATTTGTGACGCCAGGCGATCATATCCCCGGCATTCCGCGCCATCAGGTGAAGTTCGGCGGCGACATTGCGTTGACGCCAAAATTCAAGCTAGGGGCGGATGTGCTCGTCGCGGGCGCCCAATATTTTGTTGGCGACGGCGCCAACCAAAACCCCAAACTGCCGCTCTATTGGGTCGCGAACCTCCACGCTTCCTACCAGATGGACGCGCACATTCAGTTCTTCGGGCTTATCAACAATATCTTCAACAACCGAAACGCGACCTATGGCACTTTCTTCAATACCGGCACGGATGCGCAGCTGGCGTCGCCGATCCCCTTCACGAACGATCCGCGCACGGTCACGCCCCTGCAGCCGATCTCCTTCTACGCCGGCGTGAAGGTCACCTTTTAGCGGATGATTGCGAAAAAGTGCGGGCTGTATAGGGGATGGCCTGGCCCGGGCTTTGCCTTCGCCTGTGCCATGCGCTAATGCTTGGGGGCACGCCAAGGCTAGTCCGGCGACAACCATTTGGGGACCCATGTCGAATCAGGCCCGCTTCACGATCGCCAGTCTCTTGGAGGGAAAGAGCGCGCTTGTGCAGATCACGCCTATCGCGGCCGATGGGAGTCCCCCCGCAAGCGCGGGCGCGGGGCTCCAGGGATCGAAAGGATTAGGCCTCGAAATTGAAAATATCGCGGCTCTGCCAGACGCCGAGGATTATTCGCTCCACGAATTCTACCGCGCCAATTTCACGCCATCGGAGATTGCCTATTGTATCAACCAGCTCGCAGTAAAGGCGGCCTTTCAAGGTCTCCTCGCGGCCAAGCGTGCCATCATTAAATCGGGTGCGGCGAGCGACTCGCCGGATGGGCCGCGAAGCGTCGAAATCGGCTTCGATGGCGATGGCAGGCCAACCTATCCCGGCTGCATATTATCGATCAGCGATACCGGCACGATAGCCGCGGCGGTCTGTCTCTGGCTAGGCGGCCTTGCCTGGCCGGCGGGGTCGCCCGCGAGCGGAGCCGAGGCCGCGCGCCCGCAAATGCGGACATTTCCGGTAAAAACCAGGATTCTCGCGTTTCTGGTTTTGCTGTCGCTGTTGCTTCTGTTTGCATTGGGGTTCTGGAAAATCCTCGAACTGTGGCTGCACTAAATTTTCACCGCCGGTCCGCGCGGGTTATCCTTCCCGCGCGGCGGCGAGATCGCCAGCAAGGCTCAGCCATTCGTCTTCGGCGGCAACGAGCATTCGCTCAAGTTCGCGGCGCTGGGAGGATAAAAGCGCCACCTTGGCCGGATCCTCGATGTAGACCGCCGGCTCCGCGAGCGCCTTGTCGATGCGCGAAATGAGGTCGTGAAACTTGCGCACCTTTTCCTCGATCGCCGAAATGCGCTTGTCTAGCTGGGCTCGTTGAGAATTAACAGATGAGGTGCGCGGAAAAGCGTGACGCACCTCGGCTGCGCTGAACGGCGGCGCGAAATCCGGCAGATGTCGCGGCGGTAGCATCCGCCTGCCCAATCGATCAACATCGATTGCTGGATAGGGCCCGCGCCCCGCGATATCGGCGTCTTATGGGACTGTCGCGCAGGCGAGGCTCGCCGGCATTGCCGGCTACAAGTCTCTGTGAATGTATGGATTTTGCTGTCCGCGCCGCTTGCTTCAGCTTACAGGAAGATAAAGTCATGTTGCCGGCGCATTCGCGGGCCGCACTTCCATAAGTCCGGGTCAAGAGCATGGAAGACGAGGAAGCCAATCGCTTTTCCGCCCGCGCGGCGCGCTATGTCCGGGTCGGCGCCAATGCCGGCGGGATCGCCGCGAGGATTGCCGGCGCCCGTCTTCTCGGTGGAGGCGGTGTCTCGGGCAACCATGCGGCGGCCTTGGCGCAAGCGCTCGGCGGCCTCAAAGGGCCGGTGATGAAGGCCGCCCAGATGATGGCGAGCGTCCCCGGTCTTCTGCCGCAACACTATGCCGAGGAATTGCAGAAGCTGCAAAGCGACGCGCCCCCCATGGGCGCGGCATTTGTCAAGCGGCGTATGCAGGCGGAGCTCGGAGCGGATTGGCAATTGCTGTTCGCCGCGTTCGATACCCGTCCGGCGGCGGCGGCTTCACTCGGCCAGGTTCACCGGGCGACCGCCAAGGATGGCACCGCGCTAGCGTGCAAATTGCAATATCCAGACATGACATCGATCGTCGAAGCCGATTTGCGGCAGCTCGAAATTGTATTCGCGCTGCACAGGCGCCTCAATCCGGTTATCGACACGCGCGAAATGGCGAAGGAAATCGGCGACCGCGTCCGCGAGGAACTCGATTATCGCCGCGAGGCGAAACATGCCGCGCTCTATCGCGATATTCTTGGCCATGTCGAGGAAGTTCGTGTGCCCGGCGTGCGGCCGGAACTCTCAACCGGGCGGCTGTTGACGATGGAGTGGCTCGAAGGCGGCAAACTGCTCCAATTCAAACAAGCCGATCAGGATTCGCGCAACCGCATCGCCAAGGCGATGTTCAAGGCCTGGTGGAGTCCGTTCAGCCGGTTCGGCGTCATCCACGGTGATGCGCACCTTGGCAATTATACGGTGTTCGGCATGGCCGAAGACCAAGAGGCGCGCGGCATCAACCTCCTCGATTACGGGTGCATCCGTATTTTCACCGCCAAATTCGTCGGCGGCGTCGTCGATCTCTACGAGGGATTGCTGCACAAGGACTTCGCCCGCACCGTGCACGCCTATGAAACCTGGGGCTTTCGCGGTCTCACCAAGAATCTCGTCGAAACCCTCAACATCTGGGCGCGGTTCATTTACGCTCCCTTGCTCGACGACCGGGTGCGCAGCGTCGCCGATGGCATCGCGCCAGCGAAATACGGCCGCAAGGAAACATTTAGCCTCCATCAGGCCTTGAAGAAAGAAGGTCCGGTGCTGGTGCCGCGCGAGTTCGTGTTCATGGATCGCGCCGCGATCGGTCTTGGAAGCGCCTTTTTGCATCTCGACGCGAGGCTGAATTTCTACCAATTGTTCCATGAGACGATGGGCAAATTTTCGGCCGTCGCCTTGAATGAAAGGCAAGTAGGCGCCCTCGCCAAGGCGGGGCTTCCGGCGCCAGTTTGATGGCGATACCAATTCAAATTCATTGCCGATTGTGCGCGGTCGCCCGTGACGCTTATCGCCTGGGGCAAATTTCGTTTCCTGCACAAAAATATGACAGGTTCCGCCCTTTTCCCTCTTGCGCGCGGGGAAAATCATTGCGAAAGCTACGATGACGCAAGCCGCGCAATAAAGGTGGGCACAATGGCTGAAAATCATGCTCAACCCGCGGGTCATCCCGTCATGGACTACGCTAAACACGAAAAAACGTACCTGTTGTTTCTCCAGCTTATAAAATACGCCGTCGCCGGCGCGGCCCTCGTCCTCGCTTGCGGGCTTGTTTTTGCGGGTGACGGTTGCCGGACCCGCCAGCTCGTTCGATCAGCCCCGGCTTGACCGGAGGAGGAAAATCGGGCTGGGTCGAAGCTTCAAGGACTTCCGGAGCCATTCATGCTGATTGCCATTCCCGCCGAAAACGATCCCGCCGAGGGGCGTGTCGCGGCGACGCCAGAGACGGTTAAAAAATTCGTGGGCCTCGGCGCCGAAGTCAAGATTCAAACCGACGCCGGACTTAATTCCGGCATTCCCGATCAAGAATACACGCGGGCAGGCGCGGCGATCACGCCCGACGCTCCAGCCACGGTGCAAGACGCCGATATTGTGTTGCGGGTCCGGCGGCCTGGCGCGGCGGACGTCGCCGGTGCCAAGCACGGCGCCGCTGTCGTCGCGATCATGGATCCTTACGGGCATATCGATGCGCTGAACTCCTTGGCGGCGGCGGGCGTTTGCGCCTTCGCAATGGAATTAATGCCGCGCATCACAAGGGCGCAGACGATGGACGTCCTGTCGAGCCAAGCCAATATCGCCGGCTATCGCGCCATCATCGATGCCGCCGCCGAATATGGCCGGGTTATTCCGATGATGATGACGGCGGCGGGCATGATTCCGCCCGCGAAAGTCTTCATCATGGGCGTCGGCGTCGCGGGGCTGCAGGCAATCGCCACCGCGCGCAAGCTCGGCGCGATCGTGACCGCGACCGACGTCCGGCCGGCGACGAAAGAGCAAGTCGTCTCGCTCGGCGCCAAATTCATCGCCGTCGAGGACGAGGAATTCAAAGGGGCCGAGACGGCGGCCGGCTATGCCAAGGAGATGTCGGCCGGCTACAAGACGAAACAGGCGGCGCTCACCGCTTCGCATATCGCCGCGCAGGATATCGTCGTCACGACGGCCCTTATTCCCGGCCGCCCGGCGCCGGTCCTTATCACGGCGCAGATGGTGGAAACGATGCGTCCAGGATCTGTGATCGTCGATCTTGCTGTGGAACGCGGCGGCAATTGCGAATTGGCGAAACCCGGCGAGACCGTCGTTGCAAAAAATGGCGTCAAGATCGTCGGCCATTTGAATGTGGCCGGACGGCTGCCCGCCACGGCCTCGGCGCTCTATGCGAAAAACCTTCTGGCTTTCGTCGAGACCCTGATCGACCCGAAAACTAAGGGGCTCGCGATCAAGTGGGACGATGAACTCGTCAAGGCAACCTTGCTCAGCAAGGATGGAGGCCTCGTGCATCCAAGCTTCCAAGCCGGGGGTGACTCCAAGATCACATCAACAACCAAGATCTCAATCGACAAAAAATCAAGCAGGAGGGCATGAGATGGCAGAAGTCGATCCACAATTGCTGGACAAGATACGGACCACGGCCCAGGCGGCGCGGCATGCCGCCGACAGCGCGCAGGCCTTTGCCGAGCAGATCGCCGCTGGTGCCTCGGCGGCGAGCGGAGGAGCGATTGATCCTTTTATTTTCCGGCTGGCGATTTTCGCACTTGCCGTGATCGTCGGCTATTACGTCGTGTGGGCGGTGACCCCTTCCCTGCACACGCCGCTGATGTCGGTCACCAACGCTATCTCCTCGGTCATCGTGGTTGGCGCCCTTCTCTCGGCCGGCATCGATCCAAGCTCGGGCAGCGGTTCAGGCGCTGCCCGAGTGTTCGGTTTTTTCGCCCTGATCCTCGCTTCGGTCAATATCTTTGGCGGCTTCCTCGTCACCGAGCGGATGCTGTCCATGTTCAGGAAAAAGGGCTGAAGCGATGTTGAACGGAAATATCGCGGGTCTTTTATACCTCGTCTCTGGGATACTCTTCATCCTCGCGTTGCGCGGCCTATCCTCGCCCGAGACCGCCCGGCACGGCAACCGGTTCGGCGTGATCGGCATGGGGATCGCGGCGGCGACAACCTTCCTCTATCAACTGCCGTGGGGGTTCTCCGCGTTTCTGTGGGTCTTGCTCGCCATAGCAATAGGCGGCTCCATCGGTGTTTGGCGAGCCCGCACCATTCAGATGACGGCGATGCCCCAGCTCGTCGCCTTGTTCCACGCCCTCATCGGACTTGCGGCCGTGCTCGTCCCGGCGAGTGCTCTCTACGCGCCGCAAGGGTTTGGTCTCGGCGTGCCTGGTGGCATCCGTGGCACGACGCTGTTCGAAATGTCGCTCGGCGCCGCGATTGGCGCCATGACTTTCACCGGCTCGGTGATCGCTTTCCTAAAGCTCGACGGGCGCATGACGGGCAACCCCATCCTCCTCGCCAACCGCCACGCGATCAATATCGGTCTCGGCATTTTGCTTGCGATCTTCATCTTTGCTTTCATTCCAACCGAGACCCATCTGGTCTTCTGGCTGATCGTCCTCGTGTCCTTCGCGCTCGGCGTTCTGTTAATTGTACCGATTGGCGGGGCGGACATGCCGGTGGTGATTTCGATGCTCAATTCCTATTCGGGATGGGCCGCGGCCGCTGTCGGGTTCACCCTCGCCAATCTGGCCTTGATCATCACCGGTGCCCTGGTTGGTTCGTCCGGCGCGATTCTCTCCTACATCATGTGCAGGGGGATGAATCGCTCTTTCATCTCGGTCATTCTCGGCGGCTTCGGCGGCGAAACCGCCGTGCCCGCCGGCGCGGGCGAAGCGGAGAGGCGGCCGGTGAAGCAAGGCTCGGCGGAGGATGCCGCCAAATTCTTACTTGCCGCGAAGAAAGTGATTGTCGTGCCTGGCTACGGGATGGCGGTTGCCCAGGCACAGCATGCTGTGGTCGAAGTGGCGGACATGCTGAAAAGCAAGGGCGTCGACGTCAAATACGCGATCCATCCGGTCGCCGGGCGCATGCCGGGGCACATGAACGTGCTGCTCGCCGAGGCCAATGTGCCCTATGACGAGGTTTTCGAACTCACCGACATCAATCCAGAGTTTCCCGATGCCGATGTCGCGTTTGTCATCGGCGCCAACGACGTAACAAATCCGGCCGCCAAAACCGATTCATCCTCGCCGATCTATGGAATGCCGATCCTCGATGTGGAGTACGCCAAAAACGTGCTCTTCGTCAAACGTGGAATGGGCACTGGCTACGCTGGCGTCGAAAATGAATTGTTTTTCAGGCCTAATACAACGATGCTTTTCGGCGACGCTAAGAAAATGGCCGACAGCATCGTCAGGGCTATGGGCTGAAACGCCGCGCAAAAGTGCGGCGCCTCCTTGTTTTCAGGCGAACCGAACACCGGTTCGCCTCAAACCTCTCCCCCTAAAGCCTAATCGTAATAAAATCTCGGGATTCGATACCAAGGGCGATTCGGCTTGACGCGATCGCGGTCTAGTCAATCATATAGCGCACGCCGGCGCGCACCTCGTTGGCGCGGACCCTCTGGGTCACGGTCGTCCCAGTCACGGGTGATATGCCGGTGATAG
>DASYNQ010000396.1:0-8873 GCA_036008425.1 Methylocella sp.
GCCTACAATTGGACCGGGATATATGGCGGCGTAAATGGCGGAGGTGCGTGGGGTCAGCAGGACCCATTCAATATTCTAACGAACCGTTTCGATCACGATTCCATAAATTTCAGTGGTGGAACGGTCGGAGGAACGGCTGGCGTTCAATTACAGATCGCTCATGTCGTTCTGGGTTTCGAGTCGGACCTAGACTGGGCCGGCATCAGAGGTTCATCGGTTCGTACGCCATCAATTTTCGGCGTCCCGTCAGGCTTCACGGTCAATGCAACGACCAATATCAACTGGGATCTCACAGCCCGGACGCGCGTTGGATATGCGCGGGACAATTGGCTGTTCTTTGCAACGTTCGGTGTGGCTGTGCTTGGCGCCAAGACCAACTTGACCACACTCAGCGGACTGACCTGCGGCACATTTGGCATCATCGGCGGCCTTCCTGGCGAACTTAAATGTTCGGGCTCCAATAAGCGGGTCGGCGCGACACTCGGAGCAGGCGTCGAATATGGCTTTACCCCGAATTGGAGCGCGAAGCTTGAATATCGGTATACCGCCGCAGCCTCGCTCGAACTCTCGCACATCAACGAGGTGCTAGTGGGTGTGAATTATCGCTTTGGTGGGTTCTAGCGCGAATTTCGACCGTGGGCGCCCACTTTTCCCGCGACGCCGGTCAATGGGGCAAGGACTCCTATTCGCGCCGATGAGACAGCGACAAGTCGCGTGAGGGGGACTTTTTAACTCGCGCGATACCAAAAAATCGGCCATTTAAGCGGAACAAAATAGGCGACTTCTTGGTTTTGGTTTCAGGGGACTCCGTCCGCGCCGTTTACCGGCGCGGCAGCGTACCAAAGGAGCAAGCAATGCGCGATCTCGATAGCGGTGATCCGCTTCGGCCACCGCCAAGACGTCCAATTTTCCAAAGCCTTCTTAGCGGGGTAGCCGCCTCAATACTTTTTGCCGCATTACCGGGGCTCGTCGGCCCGGCACAGGCGCAGCAAAAGCGCCCCAACATCGTGATGTTGATGACCGACGACACCGGCTGGAACGATTTCGGCGCCTATTCGGGAGGCGGCGCGGGTTTCGGCCATCCGACGCCAAACATCGATCGGATCGCCAAGGAGGGCGCCGTCTTCACGAACTGGTACGGCCAAGCGAGCTGCACGGCGGGCCGCGCCTCGTTTATGACCGGGCGTATGCCGATCCGCTCGGCGCTCTCGATCGTGGTTGCCCCGGGCGACGAGAACCGCCTCCGGAAGGAGACGCCGACGATCGCCGAATTCTTCCAAAAGAATGGTTACACGACGTATTTCTCCGGCAAGTGGCATATGGGCGACAAGCCCGACGCCTATCCGACCGAGCATGGCTTCGACGAGATGAAACATTTCGCCGCCTACTATGCCGGCGTCTATTCCTACAACGACACCTCGAAGTGGTTTCATCCCTGGTTCCCGTCGTACAACCCCGAATACAACAAGATGTACGACGACATCGTGAACCTGGGGGAGTGGGAAGGACTGGCCGGCAAGCCCGCCAAGATGGTCGGCACAATCAGTTACGACACGCTTGCGACGTTCGACATTCGGCAGACCGACTCGGCGGTGGACTACATCAAACGGCACGCGAAGAGCAACAAGCCGTTCTTCATGGACGTCAACTTCATCAAGATGCACAACCCGACCAATGCGGCGCCCGAATTCAGAGGCAGGTCGCATCTCGGCGACTATTCGGATTCCCTCATGGAGATGGACGCCGATATCGGCCGGATCATGGACGCGATCCGGGCGGAGGCGCCCGACACGATTGTCATCCTGACCGCCGACAACGGCGCCTGGCTGGACGCCTATCCGGATGCCGGAACCACCCCGTTCCGAGGCGAGAAGGGATCGCCGTTCGAAGGTGGCTGGCGCGTTCCGGGGATCATGTGGTGGCCGAACAAGATCCCGGCTGGCGTTCAGTACTACGAGATGATGTCGCACATCGATGCTTGGGCGACGCTTGCCGCGATGGCTGGTCTCAAGCCGCCGCCCCACGACTGGGTCGGCAACGACGGTAAGGGAATCTATTTCGACAGCATCGACAATAGTGCGTACATCCTTGGGAAAGAACCACACTCAGCGCGGAAATCATGGATCTACATCGATGGCGAGACTTTCCAGGGAGCACGCGCCGACATTGGCGGAGATCCCAAGGAACCCTGGGTGCAAATCGCATGGAAGTACCTCTACACGGCTAAGGACTCGTGGCTTGGCTCGGAAGCGAACTTGGGTGCGATCGGCGCGGTGTACAACCTCACCATGGATCCATTCGAGAAATACGACATGATCTTCAATGGGGCCGCACCGACTCGCGTGCTGTCGTCATCGCCGGGAAAGTGGTCGGGTCAGGACAACGGCTGGGTTTTGTCGCTGATCTACCCCGCGATCCTCGACTTTGACAAGTCGATCATGAAATATCCGAGTATCAAGCGCGTTCCAGGCGGCGCCTCGAACGACTTGGTTCCGAATCTTCAGCATCCTGAAAACCCGCTTCCCCTGCTGAAGGAGCAGAAAGAGCCGCACGTCGGCGGCGGAGGCGGCTGATCGCGGCGACAGGCAAAGATCGATGGGGCAGCTTTCCAGCGCGATACTCAAGTGATGTGACACGATGAAGATATTCAATTCAGAATTCAACCGCGGAGCGACGCGGAGAGGCTTCGCGGGGATCGGACTGGCGGCCACACTCTTGGCAGGCGGTATTGCCGCCGCGCTCGCCGACGCGGCGCCGCCGGCCAGCCCGCGGTCAGAGGACAGCGTGAGGGCTCTTGCGCTTCAGTGGTTCACCCAGATGCAAGCTGGTCATCTCGACCGTACCCAGTTGACCGCTGCGTATAGCGCCCAGTTGACGGATGACATGGTGCGGGAAACGTCCCGCCACCTCAATCAGTATGGCGCGTCACCGATAGTCGCCCATATACTGTTAAGCCGCACGATTGGGGAACAGACATTCTACCTGGTAAAGCTTCACTTTCCGCGCGGCGATGCGGCCAGCTTTCTCTTCGGCTTCAATGCGGAGGGCAAGATCACCGGCATCGGTATCATGAGCATGGCAGGAGACTGACAGGAAAAAGGTGAGCCTGCCGCTTCCCCGATCTCCTGGCACGCGGCCAAACGGCGTCGAAAAGTCTTCCCCCATGACACATGGTTACATGTCCGGCTTCGGCAACGATTTCGAGACCGAGGCGCTGCCGGGCGCCTTGCCGCAAGGGCAGAACTCGCCGCAGCGGTGCCCCTACGGGCTTTACGCCGAACAATTGTCGGGCACGCCGTTCACGGCGCCGCGCGGCGCCAATGCGCGCTCCTGGCTCTACCGCATGCGTCCGTCCGTCAAGCATGTGGGCCGCTTCACCCGCATCGATGTTCCCTTCTGGAAAACCGCGCCGCATATTGCCGCGCACGGCTTGCCTCTTGGTCAAATGCGCTGGGATCCTTTGCCGATTCCCAATGAACCTTTGACTTTCGTGACCGGCATGCGCACCATGACGACGGCAGGCGATGTCCACACCCACACCGGCATGGCGGCGCATGTCTTCCTGGTGACGCAGAACATGGAGGACGATTATTTTATGAATGCCGACGGCGAATTGCTGATCGTGCCGCAAACCGGAGCATTAGCCATTGCGACCGAGCTCGGCCGCCTCGACGCCGGACCAGGCGATATCGCCGTCATTCCGCGCGGGATGAAGTTCAAGGTGGAGCTTCAAGACGGCCCCTCGCGCGGCTACGTGTGCGAGAATTATGGCGCGAGGTTCGCCATGCCCGCGCGGGGGCCGATCGGTGCCAATTGCCTCGCCAACCCACGCGATTTCAAGACCCCTGTGGCAAGCTTTGAGGATAAGGAAACGCCCTGCCGTCTCATGCTAAAATGGTGCGGCGGCTTTCATGTCAGCGAAATCGGCCATTCGCCGCTCGATGTCGTCGCCTGGCACGGCAATTACGCGCCTTACAAATACGATCTTCGTACGTTTGCGCCAGTCGGCGCCATTCTGTTCGATCATCCGGACCCTTCCATCTTCACGGTGCTGACAGCGGCATCCGGCGAGGCCGGCACCGCGAACGTCGATTTCGTGATCTTTCCGGAACGCTGGCAGGTCGCCGAACATTCGTTCCGGCCACCATGGTATCACATGAACATCATGAGCGAGTTCATGGGGCTGATCTACGGCCAATATGATGCCAAGGCGAAAGGCTTTGCGCCGGGCGGGATATCGCTGCACAATAGCATGCTGCCACATGGGCCCGACAGGCAAGCTTTCGACAGAGCGAGTTCCGGCGAATTGAAACCGCAAAAACTCGAAAATACCCTCGCCTTCATGTTCGAAACGCGCTATCCGCAACAGGTGACGGAATATGCAGCCAAGCTGCCAGCCTTGCAGAGCGACTATGCCGACTGCTGGCGGGGTTTGGAAAACCACTTCGATCCAAACCGCCGTGAATGACCTACGCCGTGAGGGAGCCGCGTGAAGCTTGCGACACTCGCCAACGGCAGCCGCGATGGGCGGCTCGTCGTGGTTTCGTGCGATCTCGCCCATGCCACGGACGCGCGGGGCGTCGCCCAAACCCTTCAACACGCGCTCGACAATTGGACGCGGCTCGCCCCAAAACTCGAAGCGCTCGCGGCAGCGCTTGAAACCGGCTCGGTGCCCCGCGAGCGGTTCCGTGAGCACGACGCGCTCTCGCCACTGCCGCGCGCGTTCCAATGGATCGACGGCTCCGCCTATTTGAATCACGTGGAGCTTGTGCGCAAGGCGCGCGGCGCCGCGATGCCGCTTAACCTTTCGACCGAGCCCTTGCTTTATCAGGGCGGATCGGACGCTTTTCTTGCTCCCCGGGAGCCGATACGAATGGCGGATGAAGGTTTCGGTATCGATTTCGAGGGGGAAGTCGCGGTCGTCGTCAACGAAGTCGCGATGGGCGCGGATCGCGCCGAGGCCGCCGCGGCGATTGCCCTCATCGTCCTTGCTAACGATGTCTCTTTGCGCAACCTTATCCCGGCGGAACTCGCCAAGGGTTTTGGCTTCTTCCAGTCGAAGCCGTCCTCGGCCTTCTCGCCGGTCGCGGTCGCCCCAAGCGAGCTCGGCCCATCTTGGGACGGCGGACGCTTGCACCTTCCCTTACTCGTTAGCCTCAATGGCAAGCCGTTCGGGCGGGCGGACGCCGGCACCGGCATGAACTTCGATTTCCCGGCCTTGATCGCGCACGCGGCCAGGACAAGGACTTTGGGCGCGGGGACCATCGTCGGCTCCGGCACCGTTTCCAACAAAGGCGCGGATGGCGGTCCCGGCCGCCCCATCGCCGAAGGCGGAACTGGCTACTCATGCCTTGCTGAGGCGCGGATGGTCGAGACCATTCGCGACGGCGCCGCGAAGACGCCATTTATGCGCTTCGGCGATACGGTGCGCATCGAGATGAAGAATCCGGGCGGCCAGTCCATTTTCGGCGCCATCGAACAGACGGTCGAACCTTATGCAAGACCCCCTGCCTGAGCCTTGCCTCTTCGGCTATTGGCGATCGAGCGCCGCCTACCGGGTGCGGATTGCCCGGAACCTCAAGCGGATTACCGCGAGACAAGTCTCCGTGCACCTGCAATTGGGCGAGCAGACGCGCGACGAACATCGCGCGCGAAACCCCACGGGTCTCGTTCCGGTATGGCGCGACCCGGACGGGTTCACGCTCGCTCAGTCGCTTGCCATCATCGACTATCTCGATGAAATTTATCCCGACCCGCCCTTGTTGCCGAACGACCCCAGGCAGAAGGCGCTTTGCCGCGAGATCGCCTACGCGATCGCCTGCGACATCCATCCGCTCGGCAATTTGCGGGTGCTTGAAAAACTCACGGCGGATTATGGCGCCGGCGCCGCCGCCCGCGCGGCCTGGAACCGGCACTGGATCGGGATCGGGTTCGGCGCGATCGAAGCGCGCCTTGCCGCCATCGCCGGGCGCCACGCCGTCGGAGACCAGATTACCCTGGCCGACATTTGCCTTGTTCCCCAGGTCTATAACGCGCGGCGCGCCGGCCTCGATTTGGCGCCCTATCCGGGCATCGCCGCGGCCGACGCGGCGGCCCGCGAGCAGGCTGCCTTCGCGGCGGCGGCGCCCGAAGCTCAGCCCGATGCGCCCTAGCGGCTTTGGCCGCCGTGTTTTACGGCACGTACAGGCACCCGGCGCCCGACCGGCAGAAAAACCGGTTTTGACGAGGCGATACTCGATGCGTGTTGCGATGCCTGGAACGCCCGGATGTTATTGAACCGTCATTCTCTTGTCATGCGGGGAAAATAGCCTATGTTCTTACGATTGTTCGCTCTCAGGGAGGAGTAACGTAAATGGCACAGTCACCGAAGCATCCGGCGGGTGAGCATCACCACTCCGCCGCCGCTCACCACCACGCCGCCGCCCATCATCACCATCAGGCGGCCCACCATCACGAACGGGGCGAGCATAAAGAGGCGAAGGAGCACGCGGCGGCGGCTCTCGAGCATAGCGAGCTTGCCCACAAACATACCACGACCGCCCACGGTCATTCTCACAAATGACGACGGAAAGAGGGGATTTATAGAGGTCGCGCCGAAGGGTCAGGCGCGTAACCTCCGGAGCTCTTGCCGAAGGGGCCGATCTGATCTGGTCGCGGACGCCGGTCTCGTCGCCCCAATGGATCGCCGCCTTCTCGCGCCTCGCCCGCGTCGCGATGCGCGGATAATCCGATCGAATCCAGGCCGCGTCCTTTGCGGATCGCGCGATGTCGCCCGTGTCAAAGGTTTTTGCGCGGTGAAACCCACCGCTTCAAGTAGAGTGGCATCGTCGACAGGCCGAGCGTCTTGCCGAGTTTCTGGTAGATCAGCTCGCGCACGGCTTGCGCCGTCCACAACGCGAACGGCGGCCTCATCTGATCCGGCATCTTATCGCGGATGCAGCGGTGCACCCGCCGCGCGTCCGAAACGCTCAGGATCCCGCTGCCCTTGCGCAGGGAACCCGGCATCCATCGCGCAGCCCCGCCGCGCCTTCACCACGATGCCACCCGTTCCACCCATTCCACTTGGTGCACCACCTGACCGTGAACGCCGCCGAGCCCGGCGCCGCGCTCGGCCAAGGTTACATTGAACCGCGTCTTGATGACGCCGGCCAAAACCACCCGGCGCCAGCGCACCGCGCCATCCACGGCAAGGTTTGAGCCCTTGCGAACCAACTCCGCTACGGTTGCCTCCCGATGTGTGAGGTTTCGATTCAGCGGCCATGCGGTTGGCATGCCCGGCGACGCTTTCGGCACCGCCCGGCCTTTTCTGGCCCGGCGGTCCGCTCATTGCAAAAGCGCCCGCTCCAGGGCCTTGGACATGGCCGCGTTAACGATGTTTCGAAATGCGTCAAGCCGGCCAGTTTGAATCCTAGCGTTCCGGTTGTAAAGTAACCTTTGGTTAACGGTTCCGCCGGGGCGGCTCCCGTGTGTATTCGCGCAAAGTCTTGCCCCCACGCGAGAGAGTTTGTAAGAGGCATTCGATGGCAAGTTCCAACAAAGCACAAGATCCCGCGGCGGCGGCGCTTTTGGCCATCGAAGAGGCGTTGAATCTCGGCGCCGCTGGCCAGGGCGGTGGACCGGCCGAAGCAAATCCCATCGGCGCAACCAGCGCGGACAAGGCGAAGGAGCGCGTGTTTGGCGAGCGCGAAGCCGCAACGCCGCGCCCCAGCCCTTCGAGGCCACCGCGTGATGCAGCGGGGACGTTGGAGCCAAGGCCGGCGGCGATCGACGAGGATCGATTATTCGGTCCCGCGCGCGCGAACTCCGCCGCGTCAGGCGCGGAAACTCAAGCCACAGAGCGCTCCGGCGAGGCCGCGCCGTCGATGCAACCAGCCAACGACGATCGCCAATCCGCAGGCGAGATTCTCCGCGCGTTTCAGAGCCGTTCCAGCCGGGTTCCAGCAGTCTTTGTCGCGGCCTGCTCGGGTTTATGGGTTCTCCTCACCCTCGGCTACTTTATTGCCAACCGCGCGGTCCTTTTCAATCTCCCGGGTGAGTCTCTATTGCCGCAAGCCACACTTTATCTAATGACCATCGTGGGCCCCATCATCTTCTTTTTGGTGACGGCGGCGTTGCTTCGGCGGGGTCAGGAGATGCGGCTTGCCGCCCGTTCGATGACCGAGGTCGCGGTCCGTCTGGCCGAGCCCGAAACCATCGCCGCCGGGCAAATGATCACGCTTTCCCAAGCAATCCGCCGCGAGGTCGCTTCGATGGGGGACGGCATCGAACGCGCGCTCGCAAGAGCGAGCGAACTCGAGACTCTGGTCAGGTCCGAGGTCTCAAATCTGGAACGATCCTACTCGGACAATGAGCGCCGCGTCCATTCCCTGGTCGACGAATTAGCCTCCGAGCGGGAATCCATTCTGACCAATGCCGATCGTGTGCGGGGCGCGATCGCCTTGGCGCACGATAGCCTTTCCCGCGATCTAGCAGGGGCCTCTTCGCGTTTCGCGGAAAGTGTTGGAGAAGCCGCCGGCCGTGTCACCGCCTCGCTTAACTCCAAAGGCGAGGAAATCAAAACGGCGCTCGGCCGCGGCCGGGACGATCTCGTCGATCAATTGTCGTCGCATGGGAATGATCTCATCAAGCGGCTGACCCAAACCGGAGAAGAGGCCACGGCCAGTCTCGCGGGGGCGAGCGACGGCATCGCGCGGACGCTTGCCGATCGCTTTGCGGAAATGGACGACAAGTTTAAGACCGCCAGGGAGACTCTCGCCGCCGATTTGGAAATTCGCGGCGATGCCCTCGCGCAACGGGTCGACGCCACCGGCACGCGGATTGCCGACACAATCTTTTCGCGCGGCGAAAATCTCGCGGTGCGCTTGGCCGAGACC